>QBLP01000065.1 GCA_003070825.1 Halanaerobium sp.
GAAGTAGAGTAGAGAAAGGAATGATCATATGAATTTTGTATTTATATCACCGTATTTTCCAAACAATTTTTATAATTTCTGTGTGGAACTTAAAAATGCCGGGGTCAATGTGCTCGGAATTGGTGACATGGCCTATTCAGAAATGAGAAGTGAGCTGAGAGATTCTCTGACAGAATATTATAGAGTTGATAATATGGAGGACTATTCGCAGCTGCTTAAAGCCTGCGGATATTTTACCCATAAGTATGGAAAAATTGATCGGATTGAGTCGAATAATGAACACTGGCTGGAAAAAGATGCCCGTTTGAGAACTGATTTTAATGTTCAGGGTTTAAAAATTGATGAGATTGAAGCGATGAAGTACAAATCAAAAATGAAAGAGGTCTTTAATCAGGCAGGTCTAAATACCGCTAGGGGTAGGGTTGTTAATAGTCTACAGGAAGCAGAAGAATTTATTGCTGAGGTTGATTACCCGGTGGTTGTTAAACCTGACAGCGGTGTAGGAGCATCCGAAACCTTTAAAATTAACAATCACGATGAGCTGCTGAATTTTTTCAATAATAAACTGGACCTTGATTATATTATGGAAGAATATATCGAAGGTAAAATTCATACTTTTGATGGTCTAACAGACCAGAACGGTGAAATTGTGTTTTCCTCGTCGATGGTTTATAAGGGTGGAATTATGGAAACTGTTAATGAGGGGCTTGATATGTATTATTATATACCGCGTGAGCTGCCTGAAGATATAGTGGAGGCAGGTATGAAAACAGCTCAGGCTTTTAAAATCAAGGAAAGATTTTTTCACTTTGAATATTTTAAGCTTGCTGACGGCAAAATTGTTGCGCTCGAGGTTAATATGCGTCCCCCGGGTGGACTGACCCTTGATATGTTTAATTATGCTAATGATATCAATATTTATAAAGCCTATGCGGAGCTTGTCGTTCAGGGAAGTTTTAATGAAGATATTAGTCGAAAATATAACTGCTTTTATATCGGCCGCAAGAATTTTATCAATTACAAACATTCTTTAGAAGATATTTTAAACAATTATGGAGATTATATAGTTCTGCATGAGCCAATTTCTCCCATTTTAGCTCCGGCTATTGGAGATTATGGAATCATCTTGAGAACTAAGGATTTAGAGCAGGGTAAAGAAGCAGTTAAATATGCAGTAGATAAGTATTAATGTTTTTTTATATAGAAAGTAGGGACTATGATTATGATGAAGATAGAATACAGGAGCTTTTACAGTTCAAATTTAAATAGAGAGATGCCATTTAAAATCTACGGACACGCGGGAAAACCGATGCTTGTTTTTCCTTCATCGGGCGGCAGTTTTCATGAGTATGAAGATTTTGGTATGATTGATGCCATCTGGCCTTTTATTGAAAACGGTGAGATAACAGTTTATGCAGCCAGCAGTGTTGATGCTGATTCCTGGCTTAATTATGGAATGCACTCCCATGATAAGGCTGTAATCCACAACAGCTATGATCAGTATATTGTGGATGAACTGCTGCCTCTGATTAAATACCACTCCAACTGGCAGGGAGGGTTAATTACCACCGGCTGCAGTATGGGAGCCTATCATGCAGTTAATTTTTACTTTAAGCACCCTGATGCCTTTGACACTGCTGTTGCCTTAAGCGGAATTTATGACGCCAGATTTTTTACCGGTGATTATATGGACACTGAGGTTTATTTTAATTCCCCGGTTGATTATCTAAGAGAACTTGAAGATGACTGGTATCTCAACCACTATCGGAAAAATAAATTAATTGTCTGTGCCGGTCAGGGCAGGTGGGAGGAAGATACTTTAAGGGACACCAGACTTTTAGATACAATTCTGGCTGAAAAAGATATTCCTGCCTGGTTTGATTACTGGGGTTATGATGTTGATCATGACTGGACAGGCTGGAGAGAGCAGATGCCTTACTTTTTGGGGAAACTTAAAGAGGAAGGAATTATTTAATTGACAATAATTTAAATGAATATTGGATTATGAAAACCAAAGAATTGATAATAATTGCTGGTAGAGGGGTTTGTGCATGCTAAAAGAAAAGATAGATATAAAAATAATTGAAGACTTTTATTCTGAGGTGCTGGATAATAAAAGAAAGATAAGAATTTATTTACCGCCTTCTTATTCGGCACATAAAAACAAAGATTATCCGGTCTTATATGTTCACGACGGCCAGAATGTTTTTCACGGCAAAGAATCTTTTTCTGGTGATTCCTGGAATCTCCATCAGACTGCTGAAATGTTAATCAAGGAAAATTTGATAGAAGAAATAATCATTGTGGCTGTCGATAATATGGGTGAAGAGAGGCTGAGTGAATACGCTCATCAGGACGGCTTTTATCAGGGAAAAAAAGTTGAAGCTCACGGTTTTGATTATGAGAAATTTCTGGTTAGGGAATTGATGCCTTTTATTGCTGAACATTATAGGATTAAAGAGGGGCCAGAAAACACAGCTTTAATGGGATCTTCAATGGGAGGTCTCGTTACTTTCAATATCGGTTTAAGAAGAACTGATCTCTTTTCAAAGCTCGCCGTTATGTCACCATCTTTCTGGTGGGGAAAAACTTCTCCTATTGAAAAGATTAACTCCTTTAAATATCAGAACCTTAATTCTAAAATCTGGCTGGATACAGGTGAGGCAGAAGGAAGGTTTATGTCTTTTACTGAGAAGGTGATTTCTGAACTAAAACATTTAAAAACCGATTTAAATCTCGATTTAATCTACTATCAGGTGCCTGGGGCTAAACACAGCGAAAAAGCCTGGGCGGCCAGGGTCCGCTGCCCCTTACTCTATTTTTACGGAGATATTGGAGAAATTAAAAAAATTGAACTTATTGGCAGTAAAAAGATAAATCTTAAGGGAGCTAAAAAAAGAATCAACCCAATTGTAACTTTTGACAGCAGTTTTAAGATGACAGCCCTGGAGGGAGAATTTAAATCACTCAAGCCAGAGGTCTTAAAAATTAATGGAAATGGAGTTCTAACTCCCAGAAAAACTGGCAGAGCAGAAATTGAATTCAAGGCTTTTGGTTACAGAGCTCGCAAAAAAATTAAAATAGTGAAAAAATAATGCAAACTCTCTAATCAATATATTGAAACTGTTGTGAAGTATATTTTAAATATTGGAGAAGAAATTTCTTTAAACGAGTTGGATCAAAAGTCCAAAAAGATTTCAGCTGAAGGGAGTGCTGTAATTATGACTATAGCAGAGAAAATTTATCATGATGGAAAAGAAGAAGGAAGAGAAGAAGGTTAATATAGTAAGTGCTGTTTAATATTTAACAATCACGATATTGTTGTTGACAGAATTAAACCCGAGTGTTATACTATGTTTAAGATACATTGCAGGGGTATCCTGGGGTTGAAAAAGGAGGAAGTTAGAATGAAAATAAGATCACTGCTAACTTTAATCATAGTTTTAGTAATTGGATCTTTTTCTATTGTTTTGGCTCAGCCTGGATTTGGACCTGGATCAATGCCGGGGCCAGGGATGATGGGGCCGGGAATGATGGAATCAGTTGACAGTGAGTATGATTTTTTAGTTAAAATGATACCACATCATGAAGAAGCAGTTTACAATGCAAAGATTCTAAGAGATAACACAAATAGAGAAGAGATGCGTGAATTTGCTAGAGATATTATAAAAGTACAGACTCAGGAAATTGAAGAAATGAAAAAATATCTGGCTGAGTGGTATCCTGACAGAACAAATAATTATCAGTACCAGCCGATGATGGGAGATTATAAAAATCTTAGTGGTGAAGAGCTGGATTATGCCTTTTTAGAAGATATGATTTTTCACCACATGGGAGCAGTTATGATGTCACAGCAGTTAATTGTACAGGATCTGGCTGAACACCGCTCTGTATATTTGCTGGCTCAGAGTATTAGAGACAGTCAGCGTCAGGAAATTTTTATGATGCGTGATTGGCTTGATAAATGGTATAACTGAAGTAATAATTTTAAAACAGGAGGGATAATGATGATGGGATTTGGCCCTGGAATGATGGGTGGAGGATTTTCAATTATATTCTGGATAGTAATCATTGGAGTAGTATATTATTTCTTTAAAGAATATAACAGACATAACCATAATAATAGTCATGATCGTAGAAGTGGTGGCCCGGATTATAAGGGGCGAAGAAATTTTGATGATAATCGAGATGAATTTAATAATAGAAAAGAAATTGAATATAGAAAAAGTGAAGATAGTGCAGAAAAGATTGCCAGAGAGCGTTATGCTAAAGGCGAAATTACTAAAGAAGAATTGAAAGAAATACTTGATAATTTAAATAATTAGATTTAAAATATAAGGAGGAATAATGATGATTGACATCCTCCCCGCCCGTTCCTATCGTCACGAACGAGGATTCCTTAAAAGAACTTGCGAGGTTGTCGAATGATTAGAAGACAGTCTATTTCTAGTAGCCCAATATGACTTCGACTTCAGGCTGTGCCATCAGCCCTCCTGAGATAGCCGACTATACATTTCACTAACTCTCCTTTTTATAACGCATTGTTGAGTTAGTATGAAGGGCATCGAGCCCTCCTCATTAGTATAATCCTAGCATTATGCTAATATAGGCACTCAGGCACTTAGACTATTACCATCTAAGTAGGTTGTTGCTCTAAATATTTATTAGATATATTACGACTTGCATTTAAATCAGAGTGGATATGATTACCACACTCGCAAGAGTATAGATTAGCTTTGCGGTTAGATTTTTTAATTTTGTTGCATTTAGAACAACTCTGGGAGGTATATTTAGGATTTATATATTCCACCTTAATCCCAACTAATTCAGCCTTATATTGAATAAATTGTTGGAGTTGATAGAAAGTCCAGCTGTGGATGTTTCTATCAGCTCTATTAAGACTCCTAGCAGTATTTCGGATATTCTCTAGATTTTCCATAATTATAGTCCCAACTTTCTTTTGCACAGCAAAATTAATAAGCTGGCGGCTAATTTTATGGTTTAAATCAGTCATCCATCTCTGCTCTTTGTCATTAATTCTTTTAATAGCTTTAACTTTTTTAGATTGACCCAGTTTTCTTCTTAACATACGATATTTTTTACGGATAAAACCTGCCTGTTTACCATTATAAAATTGGCGATTAATTTCTTTACCTTGAGGGGTTTTAACACTGGCAACCGCTAATTGTCGAAGTGCTATGTCAATTCCCATTAAATTAGAGTTAGAAGTTTTTTTAGCAGCAATTTTAATTGTTACAGCAAAGTACCATTTACCTCTTTTGTGGAAGAGACTGGCTTTACCTAATTTGCAGCCACTATCGATATGCTTCTGCAGCTTTTCAAATCTTTCAGTCTGCTTAACAGGGAAGGCAAATCTCTGACATTTAGTAGTATAAAAAGGGATTGAAATTATATGGTGATCAATTTTATAATTTTGATTATTATAGCAGATAGGCTGGTTAGCTTTGAATTCGATATTATCTTTATCAGAACCAGAATTTAAAAATAGTTTATAGAGAGTTTTAACTTCTCTAATATTCTGATTCTTAACAGCGGCAGGTAGGTTTATCTCTTTAAAGTCAGCAGAACTTAATTTAATTTCTCCTGCTTTAAGTTTGGCAGCGACAGCCTGACGATTTTTAACTACTTCTGCAATGTTATTTAAGAATATATATTTTTTTCTTTTAGTTGGCTTTAATAACTCCAGCACATATGTTAATTGCATATCAAACACCTTTTTCATTAATTATTAATATCAATGATATTTTAAACCAATGCAAAAAACTTTATTACTAAGTATATTATACCACTAAAAGAACAAACGTTCAACAGATATAAAGCTTTTTTAAATATAAACTAGCCGATTCATCCCCGCCCATTAGCATAAGCGAGGCTTTCTCGGCTAAATTCGGTAATATACTATATTTATAGCGAGAAACTGATAATTTATTTATAAAACCTTTAAAGTTATAGGGGGATAAAAGGGTGAAGAAAAACACTAAAAAGGAATTATCTGCAGAACAGCAGCAGAAATTAATTAAAATATTAAGGGAACGATTTGAAAAAAATATGGATCGTCATCAGAATCTTAAATGGTCTGCGGTAGAAACTAAACTTTTATCTAAACCGGAAGAATTGTGGTCGTTAAATGAAATGGAAAAAACAGGTGGAGAACCGGATGCTGTTGATTTTGACCAGAATAGTGGAGAATATATATTTGTCGACTGTGCAGCTGAAAGTCCTGCCGGAAGAAGGAGTCTCTGCTATGATCGGGAAGCACTTGAGTCAAGAAAAAAGAATAAGCCTGAAAATAGTGCCCTTGATCTGGCTGCGGATATGGGGATAGAAATTTTAACAGAAAAAGAATACCGAAAGCTGCAAGAGTTGGGAGAGTTTGATTTAAAAACTTCAAGCTGGATAAAAACTACCAAAGAAATTCGAGAACTGGGTGGAGCACTTTTTTGTGACCGTCGTTATGATCATGTTTTTGTTTATCATAATGGTGCCCAGTCTTATTATAGCTCCAGGGGCTTTCGCGGATTACTGCGGGTTTAATCCAAAAAATATGCCTGCTTATCAATTCAACTTGTTTTATAACTCTTAAGATGTTAAAATTTGATAAGTAAGTTATTATAAATTATGATTTAAGACAATTAGAATATACAAGAGGTGCAAAAATGGAGGAATTGAAAGAAGCTTTTATTGTCGATCTTAAAAAGACCAGTAAAGATGGAATTGAAGAATTATTAGTTTTTTTAGAAGAAATTGATTTTTATAAAAAGCCAGCTAGCATCAGACATCATTTAAACAGGACAGGTGGACTTTTAGAACACACTGAAAATGTTAAGAGAGAATATTTAAAATTAAATGAAGAAATTTCTGCAGGTATTCCCCGGGAAAATATTATTCTTCAGGCTTCACTGCATGATATCGAAAAATGTTTTGCCTATACTTCTGAGATGCAGCATACCATTACTCCAGGCCAGAATAATTTTTTAAGAAGTCTGGTCAGAGATAATATGGAAATGTATAATAATTATGGCCTTGATAAATATGTTGAAGATAAAGAATTTATAATATCTAAAGAATATGCCAGTGATTTAATTAAGTGGTTTAAGGATGGGCGGAATGTTGCTCCACCTGATTTAAGAAATGACTGGAATTATAACGAGGATAATTTACCATTAAACCATTCAATGCGGGCGATTCTTGAAGCATCTAAATTTATTGATTTAGAGGAGAGAGATATTCTTGCAATTACTTATCATATGGGACCTTATGGCCCCTTTGATGAGCGTAAAAGAAGTAAAGCAGAAGAACTCTATCCTGATGTAAGACTTCTTCACCTGGCTGATTCCATAGCCACTAAAAAAGAGGATATTGAAGAAGATTTGAATGGTAATTAAATAGATAGATCTATTTAAGATCTCTTTTAATTGAGGTGTTTTTAGATTATGAAAAAGAAAATAAAAATTTCTCAAGCAGAAATTGATTACCTAAAAGCTAAAGACCGGAGGATGTCAGATTTAATTGGGTATCTTGGTGAAATAAATAGATATTATACTCCTGATCCTTTTACTTCCTTAACTCAGAGTATTGTCTACCAGCAGCTTTCCGGCAGTGCGGCTGATTCTATCTGGAAGAAAGTAAATAAGATTCTTCCTAAGTTAACGCCTGAAGCTGTTGCTGCTGTTCCTGAAAGCAAATTGAAAGAAGCCGGTCTATCCGAGCGTAAAGTTAATTACCTTAATAATCTGGCAGAAGCAGTTTTGGAGAATAATGTTCAGCTTGCTAAAATTGAAGAGCTTTCCGATGAGGAAATAATTGAACAGTTAACAGCTGTTAAAGGAATTGGCCGCTGGACAGCAGAGATGTTTTTAATATTTTCTTTAGTTAGAAGAAATGTAATCAGTTATTATGATTTAGGTATTAGGAAGGGAATTCAGTGGTTTTATGGTTTGAAATCTGAGCCGTCCGAAAAGGATTTTAAAAAGTTTAAAAGAAAATTCTCGCCTTATAATACAGCAGCTTCTTTTTATATCTGGGAGGTAACTGCCCAGAATCTTGATCAGACTTTTAAAAATGCTGAAGAATTATCTACTGCTAATAAAGTGGTCTATTATGACTCACCAATTGGGTTAATTGAGCTCCAGGCTAGTCAGGGTGAGCTATTGAGCCTTCAATTTCAGAAAGTAAAGCGCTATCAGGAAGAGGAGACAGCTGTTTTGTCAGCCTCTAAAACACAGTTGGATGAGTATTTCGAGGGAAAAAGAAAAGAATTCAAGCTTCCACTTAGAATTGAAGGTACGGATTTTCAAAAAAGTGTCTGGAAACAGCTAAGGGAAATTCCTTATGGAGCTACCTTTTCTTATAAGGAAATAGCAGAAACAATCGGGAATGACAAAGCTTATAGAGCAGTTGGTAATGCAAATAATAAAAACAGCATTCCAGTTATTATTCCCTGCCATCGGGTAACTGCAAGTAGTGGTGAAATCGGTGGTTATGGAGCGGGAATCTGGCGGAAAAAGTGGCTGCTTAAGCA
>QBLP01000387.1 GCA_003070825.1 Halanaerobium sp.
ACTTAAAACTCTGCCCAAAATATTTTGTGGTACTATTTTTTGAATTATTACATTTGCCGGAACATCAATCCAGGCAATTGAAATACTACTTAAAAACATTAGAAAACTGTAATAAACTAAAATAAAATTGTCAGTTGGAGTATCATTAAACAAAATAACCGGCAGTCCAAAGGCTGTTACCCCAAATGCAGAAATAAAAGTTATCTTTTTTATTAAAATATTATAGCTTAGTTTGTTCATCATCTTTTCAGTAAATAAGGCACCGGCGATCATCCCAACTGGTAGAGCTGCCTGAATAATACCATATTTATCCGGGTCTATTTTCCAGATTGTATTTAACAGAAAAGGCAGAGGCACAATTAAAGTGAAATTAAAAAAGAAATTTAAGGCGATAAAAATATAGACTAAAGCTTTTAAATTTTTTGATCTAAAAATATAATAAAACCCTTCTTTTAATCTAAAAATGAAAGTATTAAGATTGTTACTGTTTTCTTTATCCTTCTCTATTTGCAGGTTATACTGATAGTCGATAAAATATTCTATCAGGGCAGAAATAATAAAAGAAATGGCATTGATTAAAATGAATCCTTCCAGATTGACAAAACCATAAATTACGCCTCCCATTAGGGGGCCTAAAATATGAGATAAAGATTCTATCACCCTGGCCTGAGAATTAATTTTAACCAGGCCAGATTCTCTGACCAGTGCTGGTTTGGCAGATTCCAGAGCAATATCAAAAAATACCGTTAAAGTAGTCATCACAAAGGTACTGAAATATAGAATATTAACATTAAAGGTAAAATTAGTAATAAAAAGATAGATTAACGAAAGAAAAATACCATTAATCAGGTCAGCTCCAACTACCAGAATTTTTTTGTTAAATTTATCTGCTATTACTCCAGCAATTGGATTAAATAAGACAACCGGTAGAGTATATAATGCAAGATTAAGGGCAAAGGAAAGTGCAGAAGAAGTTGTCCTTAATAAATAAAGCCCAATCACAAAAGCATAGATTGCAGATCCAAATAAAGAAATTGTTTTACCTGACAAAAAAAGTAACAAATTTAAATTTTCTATCCGCTCACTTTTAAGTTCCTGTTCATTTCCGATTCTTTGATCCTGATAATTTAACATTTTCTATTACCTCCTCTTATTTTCTAATTTAATTATAAGGAGTGGAGGTAAGACAACTGCAAGAGGCTAAAAAAATATTTTTTACATTATTTTTTTAAAAAATGGAGTTAACTCTACTTTTTATTTTCTGGCCTGCAGCTGATAGGAATAAATCTGATCCCCAATTTGAGCAAACTCTTCGTATTTACCAAATGAACTATCTATTTTTTTGATTTCTGACTTATCTTCTTCTAATAACTCAAAGCCCAACTCCTGTAGCTTTAATCTGATATTTGACTGGATAAAGTAATCACGATATTTTCTGGCAACTATGTTCTTCTCTCCAAATTTGTAATAGATTATAAAAACTGCAGTTAAAATAAAATGTTCTTTA
>QBLP01000066.1 GCA_003070825.1 Halanaerobium sp.
CTATTCACCTGGTTTGTGACTGCTCTGGGGGCTGGTATTGTTTTCTTTTTTACTGATGTGGACCGAAGACTTCTTGATGCTATGCTTGGTTTTGCTGCAGGTGTAATGATTGCAGCCAGCTTCTGGTCTCTACTGGCTCCTGCAATAGAAATTTCCGAAAATCTGGGAGTCGCAGGCTGGATTCCGGCGGTGATTGGATTTTTAATGGGAGGAATATTTCTGCGTCTGGTTGACATGGTTCTGCCGCATCTTCATCCTGCACTTGCCAAAAGTGAACCTGAAGGCATTAAAACAAAATGGCAGAGAAGTATTCTACTTGTGCTGGCAGTTACATTACATAATTTTCCGGAAGGCTTAGCTGTAGGAGTTGCTTTTGGTGCAGCAGCAGTTAATATTTCTTCTGCATCTATTGCCGGAGCAGTTGCACTGGCAGTTGGTATTGGTCTGCAGAACTTTCCTGAAGGGGCTGCAGTTTCAATTCCTTTAAAAAGAGAAGGGCTTTCTGCAAAAAGGAGTTTTCTTTACGGTCAGTCTTCAGGTATTGTAGAACCTATTGCTGGAGTTATGGGTGCGGCTGGAGTTTATTATATGCGACCAATTCTGCCATATGCATTAGCTTTTGCAGCGGGAGCAATGATCTTTGTTGTTGGGGAAGAATTGATTCCAGAAGCTAACTCAGAAGGAAATAGTCATTTAGCAACAACGGGATTGATGCTTGGTTTTGCAGTCATGATGTTTTTAGATGTTTCGCTCGGGTAGTAAATTATTTTTTGTTGATAATCAGCATTTTAATTAAGCCGCTCAAGAATTATTTTCTTGACTTATTTAAAAAATTCAGTTATACTTAAAAAAATTAGAGATTAGAAGAGCCCAGATTAGTAGAGAAGAGTTAGAGATGAGATTAGCAGAGCCAATATTGCACTTAATGGGCCAGATTTATATCTATTTTATATAAATTTGGCTTTTTTGTTTTAGTTAAGAAGTGATTTTAAGTTTGCACTTTAAATCACGACTAAAGCGGAATTTAGGTATTTTAATACCCAAAAATCTCTTACTAATAACTACGGTCAGGCTTTAACCAAGCTCTGGCCGTTTTTTGCATTTGTGGGCGAAAATTAGAGAAGTAAGAGGAGGAAATTTATGCAGACTAAAGCTGAATTTTTGGACCTAACAGCAGAATATAATCTAATTCCAATTTATGAGGAGTTTATAGCAGATACGGAAACCCCAATTTCGCTTTATAAAAAATTAGCTCTAAACCAGGACTACAGCTATCTTTTGGAAAGTACAGAAAATGACCGCTTTTCATTTATCGGACTAAAACCGGCAGCAGTTTTAAAAAATGAAGAGGATTATCTGGAAATAATAGAAGCTGGCGAAAGCAGAAAAATTAAAGACCAGGAGATTATTCCTTATCTTCAGGATTATCTCAATCAACTTGAGGTCTATGAAGATGAGAAGCTGCCGCCATTTTCCGGAGGCTTTGTTGGCTATTTTAATTATGAGATGATCGAAAAATGGGAAGATATCTATCACCTGGAAGCAGATAAAGAATTAAAAAAAGACAATACACCTTTGAGTATGCTGGTAATGACTAAAATCATTATTGCCTATGATCATCTACACAATACGGTTAAAATTATCAACAATTTAAAAATAGATGCGGATTTAAGCAGGCAGAAGAAAGAAGAAATTTTTCAGGAAGCAAAAAAAGAGATTAATCAGGTAAGAAAAAAAATCGAAAACACTGAATCAAAATTAAAACCGGCAGTAGCCAACTCTAATCCCAAAGATTCTAAAAAACTAAAGTCGAATACTGAAAAGGGAGAGTTTAAAAAGATGGTGGAAAAGGCAAAAGAACATATCAGAGCCGGAGATATATTTCAGATTGTTCTCTCTCAGAAATTCTCGATAGAAAATGATCTGCCGCCATTTAAAATTTACCGGGCTTTAAGATCGATAAACCCCTCACCCTATTCTTTTTACTTGAATTTCCCGGAAATAAGAATTATCGGCTCCTCACCTGAGGTGCTGGTAAGGGTAAGAGATCAAAGGGTTCTGACTCGACCGCTGGCAGGGACCAGACCCAGGGGCAGAGACAGCAGAGAAGATCAGGAATTAAAAATTGATTTACTAAGTGATGAAAAGGAAAAGGCAGAACACACAATGCTGCTGGATTTAGGCCGTAATGACTTAAGTCGAATTGCAGCCAGAGGAAGTGTTGAAGTAACAGAACTGATGGAGGTTGAGTTTTATTCCAAGGTAATGCATATTGTCTCTCAGGTGGAGGCTGATTTAAGAGAGGGGTTTGACAGTCTGGATGTACTGAAAGCAGTTTTTCCTGCTGGAACAGTTTCTGGTGCTCCGAAGATTAAAGCAGTTGAGTTAATTGACAGGCTGGAAAAAGAAGCACGGGGAGTTTATGCAGGTACTGTTGCCTATTTGAGTTTTAACGGGAATCTAGACAGCTGTATTACTATCAGAACCTTTTCGCTGGTTGACGGCAGACTTAACTTACAGGTTGGAGCGGGAATAGTTGCCGATTCAGATCCGATTAAAGAATATCAGGAGACACTGAACAAGGGCCGTGCCTTATTTGATGCCCTGGAAGTGGTAAGAGAGGATGGTATCCGTGATTTTAGTAATTGATAATTATGATTCCTTTACCTATAATTTGGTCCATTTGCTGGAAGAATTTGATGAAGTTAAAGTGCTGAGAAATGATAAGCTGACTGTGGCTGAGATAGCGATTATGGCACCTGATAAAATTATAATTTCTCCCGGACCGGGCAGACCTGATGATGCAGGGATTTCTAAAGAAGTTATAGAATGTTTTAAGGACAAAATTGATATTCTGGGAGTTTGCCTCGGTCATCAGTGTATTGGAGAGGTTTTTGGTTCTCAGGTTGTAGCAGCTGACCGAATTGTGCACGGCAAAGTTTCAGCAATTAAAAAGTTAAAAGAGGATGGGCTTTTTAACGGAGTTGAAGATGGTTTTCTGGCAACCCGCTATCATTCTCTGATAGTAGATAAAAAAAGTTTGAGTTCTAAACTTGAAGTGCTGGCAGAAACTGAAGAAGGAGAAATTATGGCTTTAAAGCATAAGAATTATCCGGTTTATGGTGTCCAGTTTCATCCTGAATCAATTCTAACTGATGCCGGGCGGGATTTAATTAAAAATTTTCTTGAATTAAATTGACAGTTTATTAGTGAAAGTGATTTAATAGAATAATTTTGAAAAAATTGAGCTGAGCTGAGATAAATATAATTAGAGGAGGAGAGAAGATGTTTAATAAACATTTAGATAAAGTAGTGAGCAGAGAGAACCTAACATTGAGTGAGATGGAAGAGGCAATGACGATGGTGATGGAAGGAAAGACTACTGACAGTCAGCTGGCTGGCTTTTTAGTAGGTTTAAGGATGAAAGGTGAAACTATAGATGAGATTACAGGAGCAGCCAGTGTGATGCGGAATAAAGCTGCTGCAGTCAAAACAGAAAGTAAAGATTTAATCGACAGCTGTGGAACCGGAGGAGATGAGAAGGGAACCTTCAATATTTCTACAACTACTGCAATTGTAATGGCAGCAGGAGGCTTAAAGGTAGCCAAACATGGTAACCGCTCAGTATCTTCAAAAAGTGGTAGTGCGGATCTGCTGGAAGCACTGGGAGTAAAAATTGATTTATCACCAGCAGAGGCAGGTAATTGTCTGGATCAGGTTGGGATTTCATTTTTATTCGCCCCTCATTTTCACCAGGCAATGAAATATGCAATCGGACCGCGAAAAGAGCTGGGTTTAAGAACAATCTTTAACATTCTGGGACCCCTGACCAATCCGGCACAGGCTGACTATCAGGTGCTGGGAGTTTATAAGGAAGAATTAGTTATGCCGCTGGCCCATGTTCTCAAAAATCTAGGTTTAAAATCAGCAATGGTTGTTCACGGTGCTGGAGGGGTAGATGAGCTGTCACTGGCTGGAGAAAATAAAACAGCCTATTTAAAAGATGGTGTTGTTAAGGAATTCAATTTCAGTCCGACCGAGGCAGGACTGAAAAAAGCAGCAATCCAGGAGATCTTAGGGGGAAGTCCGGAAGAAAATAAAGAGATTACTTTAAATATACTAAAGGGTAAAAAGGGACCCAAAAGAGACGTGATTCTTTTAAACTCTGCTGCAGCATTTCTGGTTGAAGGTAAAGTTAAAGATTTAGAGGAAGGTGTAAAACTGGCAGCAGAACTGATAGACAGCGGTCAGGCCATGCAGAAACTGGAAGAACTTATCAACTGCAGCAATTCATTTGCTAATAGTTCCGGGGCGGTGTAGTAATGATTTTAGATAAAATTATTTTAGAGAAGAAAAAAGAAGTTTCGGAACTAAAAAAACCGCGGCATTCTTTAAAAAAGAAGCTGGCCCGGAAAGGGATCTCTCTGCTGGCAGAAATCAAAAAAGCTTCTCCCAGCAAGGGACTGATTCAGCCTGATTTCAATCCAGAAGCCCAACTTAAATCTTATCAGCAGGCAGGAGCAGCAGGGATTTCAATTTTAACAGATCAGAATTTTTTTCAGGGGAGTAATGAAATTCTAAAGGAAATGCGGCAGCTGACAGACCTACCAATATTACGGAAGGAATTTATTATCGATCCACTGCAACTTTATGAAAGTTTTTTTATTGGGGCTGATGTGGTACTCTTAATAGCTGCTGTACTAAGTGATGAGAGGCTGCGAGAGCTTTTAGCATTATCCAGAGAGCTTAAAATGGAGGCGATTGTTGAGGTTCATAATCGCGATGAGCTGGAAAGAGTGATTAATACTGAGGCAGAAATTATTGGAATCAATAATCGGGATTTAAATGATTTTAGTGTTGATCTAAAGACAACAGCAGAGCTGGCAGCTGAATTAGAAAAAATTAATCTGAGGAATGACTATTACCTGATTGCAGAAAGTGGGATTAAAACAAAAGCTGACATAGATTATTTAAAAGAAGTTGGTGTTGACGGAGTTCTAATTGGTGAGACCCTGATGAGGGCAGAAGATCCAACTGCTAAGGTTAAGGAACTGGGATTGATTGACTAAAATATTAATTAGTAATCATTTAAATATAGAGGTGATTTGGTGTTAGAAAATAGAACGATGATTAAAGTTTGTGGAATGACACGCAGCAGAGATATTAAATTTGCAGTAAATATTGGAGTTGATGCAGTTGGTTTTATCCTTGCTGAAAGTTCAAGACAGGTTAGTCTGGACCGGGTTAGAGAACTGACAGCAAAAATGCCGCCTTTTATAAATAGAGTTGCGGTTGTTGTCAATCCAACTAAAAGCGAGGTAGAAGAGATTACAAATAGCGGTTTATTTGACTATATTCAATTTCACGGTAGTGAGGAAGTAGAGTTAATTAGCAGTACTACCTTAAAAAGTATCAAAGCAATTTCAATAGCTGGAGAAGAGGATTTAAAAGAAATTGAAAAGTACAAAAAAACAGCAGACTTTCTGCTTTTTGACACTAAAATTGGAAATCAGACCGGAGGAACGGGCAGAAGTTTTGACTGGTCTTTAATCAGAGATTTAGAAATACCATATATTCTCGCCGGGGGACTGGGAAATGAAAATATAAATGAGGCATTACAAAGGCTTAATCCAGCTGCAGTAGACATAAATAGCAGGATTGAAAACGAGCCGGGCAAAAAAAATCACAGGTTGTTAAAGGAAACGGTAGAAAAAATCAAAAATTTCAAACCCAGAACTGAGGCAAAGTTAAAGCTGAAGTCGAAACAGTAATTGAACTTTAAATTATTTTACTGATATATTTTTAAAATTTGAAAGGAGTAGAGAAGATGAGCAGAGGATATTTTGAAGAATTTGGGGGACGTTTTGTTCCAGAAACCTTAATGCCGGCTTTAGATGAGCTGGAAGATGTTTATTTAGAGATGAAAGAAGATCCAGATTTTATTAATGAGTTAAAGTCACTGCTGGCTGATTACAGCGGCAGACCGACTTCCTTATATTATGCTGAGCAGTTAACCAGACACTACGGGGGAGCAAAAATTTATCTAAAGCGGGAGGATTTAAACCACACCGGAGCCCATAAAATCAATAATACTTTAGGGCAGATTCTGCTGGCTAAAAAGATGGGTAAAAAGAGAATAATCGCAGAGACCGGTGCCGGCCAGCACGGGGTGGCAACAGCTACAGTGGCAGCCCGCTTTAATTTGGACTGTGAAATTTATATGGGAGCAGAAGATATTGAGAGGCAGGCTTTAAATGTTTATAAGATGGAGATGCTGGGGGCAGAAGTTATTCCGGTAACCAGCGGCACCCAGACTTTAAAAGATGCTACTAATGAGGCAATTCGCGACTGGGTAACTAATGTCGAAGATACTCACTACATCATTGGTTCTGTTGTTGGTCCTCATCCCTACCCGGAGATGGTGCGTGACTTTCAGCGAATTATTGGAGATGAAGCAAAAAAGCAGATTAAAGAAAAGGAAGGGCGGCTGCCGGATTATATTTTAGCCTGTGTTGGCGGCGGCAGTAATGCAATGGGTATTTTTTATCCCTTTGTTGAAGATCAGGAAGTAAATTTAATTGGAATTGAAGCCTCCGGTAAGGGAATTGAGAGTGGTGAGCATGCAGCAACTCTATCAGTCGGCCGAGTCGGAGTTCTACACGGCAGCAAGTCTTATCTGCTCCAGGATGATGATGGTCAGGTTATACCAGCCTATTCTATTTCTGCAGGGCTTGACTACCCGGGAGTGGGACCTGAACACAGCTACTTAAAATCAATAAAGCGAGTAGACTATCAGTCAGCAACTGATCTGGAAGCTGTAGCAGCTTTCAAGCTTTTAAGTGAAAAAGAAGGAATTATCCCGGCTCTGGAGAGTTCTCATGCCCTCTCTTATTTAGAAAAACTTGCTCCTAAACTGGGGGAAGATCAGATAATTGTGGTTAACCTTTCCGGCCGGGGCGATAAGGATATAAATAACTTTAAGAAGATCAGGGAGGCAGAAAAAGATGAATAAAATTTCAGCACAATTTAAGGATAAAAAACCTTTAGTAACCTATATCAGTGGTGGTGATCCCAGTCTGGAGCTGACGGAAAAACTGATTTACAGGCTGCAGGCAGAGGGTGTTGATATTATTGAGCTTGGAATACCTTTTTCCGATCCGCTGGCTGATGGCCCGGTGATTCAGGAAGCTTCTCAGAGAGCTCTAAAAGGTGGAACAACTTTAAAAAAGCTGATTGCAAAGATTAATCAGATTCAGGATAAGGTTGAGGTGCCGCTGGTTTTAATGGGTTATTATAATTCAGTTTTAAATTATGGAGAAGAAAAATTTGCCCGAGAACTTGCTGAAGCAGGAATTTCCGGAGTGATTATTCCTGATCTGCCGGTAGATGAAAAAGCTGAGTTATCTAAATATCTGGCCGAATATGGAGTTTCCCAAATTATGCTGGTAACTCCCAATACTTCTGAAAAGCGGCTTGAAGAAATCACAGCTAAAAGTTCTGGTTTTCTCTACTGTGTGGCTCATCTTGGGACTACCGGTGATGACCAGCAGGGAGTTTATCCTGAACTGGAAAGCTATCTGGAACGGGTTCGCAAAACAGCAGGTGAACTGCCGCTGGGCCTGGGTTTTGGTATTGATGGCCCGGAAAAGGTAAAACAGATAATTAATTATCCGGATGGAATAATTATCGGCAGTGCTTTGATTAAAGCTATTCAAGCTGGAAATACAGAAGCAGAAATGCTTGCTAATGCCGGTGATTTTGTAAGCTCTATCAAAAAAGCAATAAATGAAGAGATCTAGTTAAGCAGGCAGTAAATTAAAATTTATATAGATTTTTCTCGATAAACCCTCCTTAAAAGGCCAGAATTGATTCTGGCCTTTTTTGCTGTTTTGAGATAATCATAATGTTTTAGGCAGGAAAATTAAAAGTTAAAGCTAATTATAAAAACGATAGCTAAAAAAGATTTATAATTTAAGAAGCGGGGTAGCAAAATGAAAACTCTAATTATTTACTGGTCTAAGACAGGTTTTGTCAAAAAATATGCTGAATGGTTGACTGAAGAGCTGAAAGCAGATATTATCCCAGGTAAAGAAGTAACAAAAGCTAAACTGAAAGAATATGACGCTTATATTTTTGGCGGCAGCCTTTATGCTGTAGGAATCAATGGTGCAGATTTTATAAAAAAGAATATTAAAGAACTGGAAGGTAAAAAGACAGCTGTCTTTGCCACAGGTGCTTCTTCAGCAACAGAAGAAGTTATAGAAGAAGTGAAAAATAAAAATTTTACTGAGGAAGAGCAAAGTTACTTTAAGTTTTTCTATCTGCGGGGAGGATTTGATTACAGCAAATTAGGATTTAAGGATAAAGTTCTGATGGGAACAATGAAGTGGAAATTAAATAGTAAAAAGAAAAAGGGTGAAGAACTGACCGAAGAAGAAAAAGGCTTACTTGCTGCTTATGAGAAGCCGGTTGATTTTACAG
>QBLP01000388.1 GCA_003070825.1 Halanaerobium sp.
TTGAAGAATAATATTTAATGGAGGTTAATTATATAATGACAGAAAAACCAGTTTACTCAAGAATACTGCTTAAGATTAGTGGGGAGGCTCTCGCCGGTAATAATGGCTTTGGTATTGACCCGCAAATGATCAAAAAAATTGCAGCTGAAATTAGTGATGTTGTCAAAACTACAAATGTTGAAATGGCAGTTGTAGTTGGTGGAGGTAATATTTTTAGAGGTATTGCAGGTAGTGCAAAGGGAATGGACCGTGGTACTGCTGATTATATGGGGATGCTGGCTACAGTAATAAACGCCCTTGCCCTGCAGGATGCGATAGAAAAATTTGATATTGAAACTCGAGTTCAGTCTGCAATAGAGATGCGTCAGATTGCTGAACCCTATATTAGAAGGAGAGCAATTAGACATCTGGAGAAAGGAAGAGTTGTTATTTTTGCAGCAGGTACAGGTAATCCATTTTTCTCAACAGATACAACTGCTGCCCTTAGAGCTGCCGAAATATCTGCAGATGCAATTTTGATGGCTAAAAATGTTGATGGAATTTATGATTCCGATCCAGCTGTTAATGAAGATGCTCAAAAACACGAAACACTTTCTTATATTGATTTATTAAACAACTCCCTTAGAGTTATGGACTTTACAGCTGTTTCTCTATGTATGGACAATAAAATTCCTTTAAAAGTATTTGCAGTTAAAAAAGAGGGCAACATTAAGCGGGTATTACTCGGCGAAAACATTGGAACTTCTGTTAGTTAATAATCATATTTTAGGGGGTCAAATTTATGTTTAGAGAAGTAATGAAAGAAACAGAAAACAAAATGGAAAAAACACTTGAAAAAACAAAAGAAGATTTAAATACTATTAGAACAGGTAGAGCTAGACCTTCACTTGTGGAAAATATTAAAGCAAATAATTACGGGGTAGCAACACCCATTCAGCAGATGGCCAAAGTTTTTGCGCCTGAGGCCAGACAAATTGTAATTGAGCCCTGGGATAAAAATAATATTGAAACAATTGAAAAAGCAATTATGCAGGAGAATCTCGGCTTAAACCCCAGCAATGATGGTAGTGTAATTAGAATTAATATTCCACAGTTAACTGAAGAAAGAAGAAAAGAACTGGTTAAAATCCTACATGAAAAAGCAGAAAAAGGTAGAATAGCGATCAGAGCTATCAGAAGAGACGCCAATGAAGAACTTGAAATGCTGGAAGATGAAGGTGAGATTTCTGAGGATAATATGCACAGAGGACTGGACAATGTTCAGGAACTGACTGATGAATATATAGGAAAATTAAATGATATTGTTAATAAAAAAGAAGAAGAGATTATGGAAGTTTAAATATGGAGCTAGAAAACTTTTTAGCTTCTCCACTAGAGAGAGCAGTAGATTTTATGGAAGATAATGAGTTTGATTATCAACTTAAGCAGATTAAACCTCCAGCTCATTATGATCTGTCTCTTATACACATCT
>QBLP01000389.1 GCA_003070825.1 Halanaerobium sp.
CTCCTTTGCTTGTAATATTCTGCTGATAATTTCCACCGGCAACTTCCAGGGCAGCATTTTTTAATTTAATTAAAGGATCAGTAATTTTCTTTGATAAAATAAAAGAAAGAAAAATAATTAATAAAATTACAATTAGTGCACTAAAAATAATTGCTCTATAAATATTTCTTCTAAAATAGTTATATAGTTCTGAATCAAGCTGATTTTCTGCACTCATTTCTTTCCAGAAAAGTGTCAGCACTTTCTCTCCAGCAGCATAAACTTCTCTGCTCATAGTTTTACCAGGTAAGTCCTCAGGTGTCTGGCGCATACTATTTAGATGGGGATTACTGTTCATTCCCATTCTTCGCATCATCTGATTCATCTGATTATTCTGGACGGGAAAATAAATGATTTCTCCCTGATTGTTTTCAACCCAGATAGGAATTCTATTAGTTCTGCTGAAATTATCAATTAAATTTTCGACACTCGCAAAACCATCATCTGCCAGATTTTCACTTAAAACTTCTGCCAGCTCAGAAATAGTTTCTTCTCGCTGTAAGTTTATAAAATTATCAAATCTTTCTCCAATCGAAAAATTAATAAATATCCCAACCATTAATAATGAAAGAATAACAAGTATTAAAAAAACAAGAAAAAGTTTTTTGCCCAGTTTTGACATTAAAGATCACCTGTGAATTTATAACCAGCACCGTAAACAGTTACTATATACTGGTCTTTTTCCAGTACCATTTTTTTACGGATATTTTTTATGTGAGCATCGATAGTCCGATCAAAACCACTAAATTCTAGACCCATAACTTTATCAGCCAGCTGATCTCTGCTCAAAACCTGGCCGGCATTATTTATTAGGGTCATCAAAATTTTAAATTCAGTACTGGTTAACTCACAGTCTTTATCCTCTTTTTTAACCGTCATTTCATCAGGATATATTTTGAATTCTCCACTGTTAAGAGAAATTATACTTGCTTTTTCCATACTGCCGCTGCGTCTTAAAATTGCCCTCGTTCTTACAAGCAGTTCCCGAGGGCTAAATGGTTTAGTAAGATAATCATCTGCACCATAATTAAATCCACTAATTTTATCCTCTTCAGTACTCTTGGCAGTCAGCATAATTATTGGAATTTCAGAAATCTGTCTAATTTTCTGGCAGACCTCTTCACCACTAATTTTAGGCAGCATTAAGTCTAAAATAATTAAATCAAAATTTTCGCTTTTAAAAATATTCAGAGCTTCCTCTCCATCAACCGCTTCTGAAATATGATATTCATCCTGCAGATAACTTTTAATTATCTTTCTTATTTTCATTTCGTCTTCAACTACCAGAATTTTTTCCATAATGCCACCTCAAAATAATAATCGGCTATTCTTAGTCCAGTCTACTAATAAGTCCCTAGCTATTATCTATTATATAACTTCTGTCTCTTATACACATCT
>QBLP01000390.1 GCA_003070825.1 Halanaerobium sp.
TTCTAAAGTTAATCCCTGAGGATTGCTGTGCTGGCTGCTGATATAAACTTCTGGATCAGCAGCAATTAGACTTTCTAAATTATAGGTGGGCCAGCTCCCCTGGGCTTCCCGCCCAATATTATAACCACCTGCAGCCTGAATTAAACTGTCAATAAAAGTTCCCTTACCTGCAGTGTATAACGGATCTGACCAGATTTCGTAAAAAACTCTTTTGCGCTCATTATTTTCAAGCTTTTTAGCAACTAATTTTTGCAAACGCAGATATTCCTTTTCCATCGCTGCAGTAATTTTTTGACCAGCACTTTCTGCAGCACTTAAATAAGCAATATCCTCAATCATATTTATTGTATCATTAATTGAGTCAGGTTTAAAACCAATATTTTTAATTCCCAGTTCAGTTAACCTTTCTAAACTTCTAATTTGAGTGACAGATTCTGCAATAACAAGGTCCGGCTCCAGTGAAATTATCTTTTCCAGATTGGGTTCATCAATCCTTCCCACCTCTGTTTTAGCCAAAGCTTCCTCGGGATAATCGCAGACAGAACTAACAGCCACCAGCTTATCTTCAAGTCCAAGTTCGTAGATGATCTCTGTAATAGCAGGAGCCAGCGAAATAATTCTCTCCGGCTCGGCTTTAATTACTACCTCCCGTCCTAAATCATCTGTATATTTAATTGGATAATCAGCTGCTGCTGAAGAAATGCTGACTAAAAATATTGAAATTATTAAAATTGCTAAAATTAGCTTCTTCATTTAATTACACCTCTGCTTGAACAGTTTCAGAAATTATAAAAGTTTATCCCGGTTTGGAATTGGCACTGGTGCCACTTTATGGCTGTTTTTAGAAGCCAGTTTCTTTATCTTTGCTTCAACTTCTGGTTCAGCTTTACCACTTAAAATGTACTGGTCCAGCTCCTCATAGCTGAAACCCATCTCAGACTCATCTGTCTGGCCATCCCAGAGGCCAGCTGAAGGTTTTTTCTCTATAATTTCAGCAGGGATATCCAAAACTTGGGCCAGCTCTTTGACCTCATGTTTGACTAAAGAGCCAAGTGGAGCCAAGTCAATTCCTCCATCACCATGTTTGGTGAAATAACCTATTTTTAATTCACTCCAGTTGTCTGTTCCGATAACTAAATAATTTTTGATCTGGGCATAATAATATAAGGAAGTCATCCGCAGACGTGGTTTAATATTTGCTTCAGCAAGTTTACCATCTTTAATACCTGTTGACTTCAGCTCATCTAATAAATGATCATAAACATCACTTAAATCATTTTCAATTACCTGCATCTGAAATTCATTTGCGATTTTTAGTGCATCTTCCCGGTCACTGCTGCTGGAATGACAGGGCATAATAACTGTGAGCAGATTTTCACCAAAGGCCAGCTGGGCTAATCTAGCAGTAACTGCAGAGTCAATTCCTCCGCTCAAACCAACCACTGCTCCCTCTAAACCGGCTGTTTCAACCCTTTCCTGC
>QBLP01000067.1 GCA_003070825.1 Halanaerobium sp.
TTATTATACATCTTTGTGAGGCGGGATTTTTTGCGGGCTGCATTGTTCTTATGAATAATATTTCTTGTTACAGCCTTATCGATGACCTTTTTAGTCTCTTTTAACTGTTCTGCAGCAGCTTCTTTGTCCCCTGCTTCAACTGCTTTTTCCATATCCTTAATCGCATTTTTTAATCTATCTTTCCATTCGCGATTTTGAGCAGTTTTCTTTTCTGTTATTTTAACTCTTTTCTTAGCAGATTTAATAATAGGCATCTAACTTCACCCCCTCTTAAAAGTAAGTATTTATACTCTCAGACTTAATTTGCAACATTTCAATTTTAACATGTTGCTTCCTAAAATGCAAGAGTTAAATTCAAAAAAAGACATGAACAGAAAGAGTTTAAAAATTTTGAACACAGCTGGCTGTTCAAAAAGAGAATTGATTAATCAGCTTAAGTATAATATAATTAAAGTGCTGTGGATATTAATTTTTGTCCAGCAAAATGATTTATTAAAAGGAGGAAGTCTTTTTGCAGACCGATAAAATTAGAAACTTCTGCATAATAGCTCATATTGATCACGGGAAATCGACTCTTGCTGATCGTATGTTAGAATATACAGGAACTATAACAGATCGTAAAATGCAGGAACAGGTATTAGATAAAATGGATTTAGAAAGAGAAAGAGGAATTACAATTAAGGCTCAGGCGGTGACTATTGAACATCAGGGCTATGAACTTAATTTAATTGATACACCGGGCCATGTTGATTTTGCTTATGAAGTATCAAGAAGCCTTGCCGCCTGTGAAGGGGCTCTTTTAGTAATTGATGCTGCTCAGGGAGTAGAAGCTCAGACAATGGCTAATATTTATCTGGCCTTAGAGCATGATTTAGAGATTATTCCGGTTATTAATAAAATCGATTTACCATCAGCTAACCCTCAGCGGGTCAAAGAACAGCTTTTAGATATTGGGATTGATCCGGATGAAGCAATCTTAGCCAGTGCTAAAGAAGGGACAAATATTGACCAGATACTGGAGGCAATTATTGAGCGGGTTCCAGCTCCTCATAATGGAGAAAACCAGCCTTTAAAAGCTTTAGTCTTTGATACACTCTATGACTCCTATCAGGGGGTAATTGCCTATGTTAGAGTTATGGAAGGCTCAGTAAAAAAAGGTGATAAAATTTTATTGATGTCCAATCAGAAAAGTTATGAGGTTGATGAGGTTGGATTTTTTAGTCCTGCTATGCAGAAAAAAGACGAGTTAAGCTCTGGAGAGGTTGGTTATATTATCTCCGGGATTAAAGATGTTAGAAACTGCCGGGTGGGAGACACAATCACTTTAAAAAATAACCCTGCTGCTAAAGCACTTCCTGGTTATCAGAAGGTTCAACCGATGGTATTTAGTGGTCTTTATCCGACTGATAATGCCGATTATGAGGTTTTAAAAGAAGCTTTAGAAAAACTCCAGTTAAATGACGCCTCTTTCACCTTTGAACCAGAAACATCTGAAGCTTTAGGTTTTGGCTTTCGCTGTGGATTTTTAGGTCTGCTGCACATGGAGGTTATTCAGGAAAGACTGGAGAGAGAATATGATCTTGATCTGGTGATTACTGCTCCCAGTGTGGAATATCAGATTATTAAAAAGAATGGGGAAGAGCTGAGAATAGAAAATCCAGCTGCTTTTCCAGAACAGAGTGAAATTGATAAAATTAAGGAACCATTTGTAACTGCTGAAATTCACCTACCGGAAGAATATGTTGGTCAGGCAATGGAGCTCTGTCAGGATAATCGCGGTGAATTTAAAGATATGCAGTATATAGATCAGGATCGGGTTACCTTAAAATATGAAATGCCCCTGAGTGAAATTATAACTGACTTTTTTAATCAGTTAAAATCAAAAACAAGAGGTTATGCAACCTTAGATTATGAGTTAGAAGGCTATAAAGAGTCTAAATTAGTTAAACTTGACATTTTAGTTAATAAAGAAGTTGTTGATGCACTTTCTACAATTGTCCATGATGAAAACTCATATCAGCAGGGAAATGCCCTTGTAAGAAGATTAAAAGAAGTTATTCCCCGCCATATGTTTAAAGTTCCAATTCAGGCTGCAGTCGGTGGAAAAATTATTGCTCGAGTAAATATTCCAGCTATGCGGAAAAATGTACTTCAGAAATGTTATGGTGGAGATGTCAGCCGTAAAAGAAAATTATTAGAAAAGCAAAAAGAAGGTAAAAAGCGGATGAAACAGGTTGGAAGTGTAGAGATTCCTCAGGAAGCATTTATGACAGTTTTAGAAAGGGATGAAAATGCCTAATTTAAATTTTAGTTTAGCCAATGCTTTATATATTCACCTCCCTTTTTGCAGCAGTAAATGTCCTTACTGTGATTTTTATTCAGTTAAATACTCCAAACAGAGGGTGGACCTTTACTGGTTCGCCCTTTTTATGGAATTAGAAGAATTATCTCAAAAAGCAAATAATAATTTACTGCAGACAATTTATATTGGGGGAGGAACTCCTTCATTAATTGAACCTTTTTATATCAGAGAACTGATAAAAAAAATTAAGAAAAAATTTAAGCTTATTCTGACTGCTGAAATTACAGTGGAGGTTAATCCTGCTTCGATTAATGAAGATAAGATTATTGGCTTAAAGAGAGCCGGGGTTAATAGATTGAGCGTTGGAATTCAAAGTTTTAATGACCAGCATTTAGATTTTTTGGGACGAAAAAGTAGTTCAAAAAAGAACAAAGAAATCTTAACATTGATAGGTCAATATTTTGATTATTACAGTGCTGATTTGATTTTTGCTCTGCCGGAACAGAACTTAAATGAATTTGCTGATGATTTAGAGACTATGCTTAGTTTTAAACCACCTCATATTTCATTATATAATCTTGAGATCCACGAAAACACACCTTTTTACAAACGTTATCACAGTGGTGAACTGAAGTTACCCTCAGAGGAGCTGGATGCAGAGATGTATGAGCTGGCTGTAGATAGCTTAAAAGCTGCTGATTATCAGCATTATGAAATTTCTAATTTTTCTCAGAGAGGATTTAGGGCCCGACATAACTATCTTTACTGGTTATTTGAACCTTATTTAGCTCTTGGACCAGGGGCAGCAGCTTTCGACGGCAGCTGCAGATCCCAGAATATTGCTGATCTCAATCAATATTTAGATCATTATAATCCCCAAAAAAGAAATTTTAAAGAATTGATAAGTGAGGGAGCAGCAGAGAATTCAAATCTGTCCCCCCTTAATTTTGAATCAAAAATTAGGACTTTAAACTGTCTTGAGCCAAAAGAAAAGATGGCCGAATATTCTTTTCTGGCTTTAAGAACGGCCCAGGGATTATTTTATCATAAATTTTATAGTCAATTTAAAGTTGGAGTTAAAAAAGTTTTTAAAGAGGAGATTGAAGAATTGAAATCAAAGCAGCTAATAAAGGAAGGAAATGAGAGAATTTATTTAACAGAGCGGGGAAAAGAATTAGCAAACGAAGTTTTCTTAAAATTTCTGCTTGATTAATTCCAATTAAAATTTGACAAAAAAAAATCAATATGTTATTTTATTATTAGCTGTTAGCACTCTCCTTAATTGAGTGCTAAAAAAAGAGGTGAGAAATGATGGTTGAAGAATTAGATCCGAGAAAAAAGCAAATACTGCAGGCCATCATTCAGGAACACATAATTTCTGCATCTCCGATTGGCTCAAGGACACTTGCAAAAAAATATAGTCTGGATGTAAGTCCTGCAACTATCAGAAATGAAATGGCTGATCTAGAAGAGTTAGGTTATTTAGAACAGCCTCATACATCTGCTGGTCGAGTGCCTTCTGATAAAGGTTATCGCTATTATGTTGATCAGCTTGTCAGCAGAGAGAAAAATGAAGTTCCTGGAGTAATAGAAAATATTGAGAATTTATATCAGGATCTTCAGGATGTACAGGATATAATTTCTGGTATGGCAAAAATGCTTTCCAATATGACTCATTATACTGCTATGGTTAGTGAGCCCAAAAGTCAGGTCAGTCGTTTAAAAAAGGTTGAGATAATGCAGCTGGCAGATAACTCTCTGCTTTTAGTTTTAGTAACTGATACAGGGATGGTTAACAATAAGATTATTAACCTTGATCAGAGTTTATCTGCACGCAAAATTTCTTATCTTAATAAATTTTTAAGCGAAAAACTGGAAAATAAATTACTTGCTAATTTAGATACTAATTATCTAAAAGAAGTTGAAAAAGAACTGATGGCAAGACTTGATTTGTCTGTTGACCTGTTAAAAAAGTTTTATAATGAGTTTGAAGGTGCATTTGAACCTGGTGGAGTTAAAGTCTATCTTGGGGGAACTTCTTATATTTTAGAACAGCCCGAGTTCAATGATTTAGAAAAGGTTAAAAAGATGCTTAGACTGCTGGACCAGGAAGAAATGCTTAATAAAATTATAAACAGTATGTCTGGTTCTGATCTTGAAATTAAGATCGGCCAGGAAAATGAAGTTGAAGATATTAAAAACTGCTCACTGGTTGTTGCAACCTATTATATTTCAAATAGAGCAGTTGGGAAAATTGGCGTTATTGGTCCCACCCGTATGGAATATCCGCGTGTTATTTCATCGGTTGATGTAATTTCTGATATTTTAGGTAAATTAATTTCTAAAGCTAGTGGGTGATAATTATGGACAAAGAAAAAGAAAATATTGAAATGGAAACAGAAAAAGAGAAAACTGAAACAGCAGCCAAAAAGGCTCAGCAGAATGAAAATTCTCAGGTTGAAGAAAATGAGGAAGAGAAAGCTGAAGAAACTGAAGAGCTTAAAGGAATTCAGATGGAGCTTTCTCGCGAAGAACTAATTGAAGAAGTAAAAGAAAAAAACGAAAAAATTGAAGAAATGGATGCTGAAATCGATGATCTTTTAAGTCGACTGCAGAGGCTGCAGGCAGACTTTGTTAATTATCGCAAAAGAAGTCAGCGAGAAAAGGCTGAAATGTCTGCCCGGGGTAAAATTAAACTCTGTGCCAGTTTGCTGCCTGTTATTGATAATTTTGAGCGGGCATTAAAATCAGAGGATAATAAAAATGAATTCTATCAGGGAGTTGAAATGATTTATAATCAGCTCTTAAAAACTTTTGCTGACCAGGGGATTGAAGAAATTCTGGCAGAAGGTGAAGAATTCAACCCGGAGTATCATGAGGCGATTATGCGAGTTGAAAGTGAAGAGTTTGAAGAAGGAACTGTGGTTGAAGTCGTTCAGAAGGGCTTTATTCTTGATGATAGAGTAATTAGACCGGCAATGGTAAAAGTAGCTGGGTAAAATAAAGTTTTAAATTTTTAGCAAATTTAAATTTATATTAATCAAAAACTTAGATAACAATTTTATAAGGAGGAATATAAAATGGGTAAAGTAATTGGTATTGACTTAGGAACAACTAATTCCTGTGTGGCAGTTATGGAAGGTGGAGAACCAACCGTTATTCCAAATAAGGAAGGTGCAAGAACTACTCCTTCTGTAGTAGCATATTCTAAAAAAGGAGAAAGAATTGTTGGTGAGCATGCTAAGCGTCAGGCTGTAACTAATCCTGATCAGACAGTAGCTTCCATTAAAAGACACATGGGTACTGATTATAAAGTTAAATTGAATGAAGAAGAATATAATCCTCAGCAGATTTCTGCAATGATTCTGCAGAAGTTGAAAAGAGATGCTGAAGAGTATTTAGGGGAAGAAGTTGAGGAAGCTGTAATTACAGTCCCTGCATATTTCAGTGATGCCCAGCGTCAGGCAACAAAAGATGCCGGTAAGATTGCTGGTTTAAAAGTAGAAAGAATTATCAATGAGCCTACAGCTGCTTCTTTAGCTTATGGTTTAGATGATAAAGGTGAAGAAACTATCTTAGTCTATGACCTTGGTGGAGGTACTTTTGATGTGTCCATTCTTGATATTGGAGATGGAGTATTCGAAGTTATAGCTACAAATGGTAACAACCACCTTGGTGGAGATGACTTTGACCAGAGAATTATAGATTATCTGGCAGAAGAATTTGAAAATAGAACTGGAATTGACTTAAAGAAAGACAAGATGGCTTTACAGCGTCTTAAAGATGCTGCTGAGAAGGCAAAGATTGAGCTTTCCAGTGTAAAGCAGACTAATATTAACCTGCCATTTATTACCCAGACTGATGAAGGACCTGAACACTTGGATATTGATCTAACAAGAGCTAAGTTTGAGAGCCTGATCAGTGATTTAATCGAACAATCTATGGAGCCAGCTCGTAAAGCGTTAAAAGATGCTGGAATGGATAAATCAGATATAGATGAAGTTATATTAGTTGGTGGATCTACCAGAATTCCTGCTGTTCAGGAAGCAGTTAAGGGTTTAATCGGTAAAGATGCCCACAAAGGAATCAACCCTGATGAGGTTGTAGCTGTTGGTGCTGCAATTCAGGGTGGTATTTTAGCTGGAGATGTTGATGATGTAGTACTCTTAGATGTTACACCACTATCTCTTGGTATCGAAACACTTGGGGGAGTATTTACTAAATTAATTGATAGAAATACTACAATTCCTACTTCCAAGTCTAAGATATTCTCTACCGCGACTGATAATCAGTCAAGTGTAGATATCCATGTTCTGCAGGGTGAGAGAAAGATGGCTAAGGATAACAAGACCTTAGGGCGCTTCCAGTTAACTGATATTCCACCTGCACCACGTGGAGTTCCTCAGATTGAAGTAGAGTTTGATATTGATAAAAATGGTATTGTGCATGTAGCTGCTAAAGATAAGGGTACAGGCAATGAGCAGAAAATCACCATTAAGTCAACAAGTGGTTTATCTGAAGAAGAGATTGATGAAATGGTAAAAGATGCCGAAGAGCATGCTGAAGAAGATAAAAAGCGAGTAGAAAAAATTGAAACTCGCAATGAAGCAGATGCTTTAGTTCATCAGACAGAAAAGACCTTAGATGAAGCTGGAGATAAGGTTGATGATTCAATCAAAGAAAAAGTAGAAGCCGCTAAGGATGAGCTTAAAGAAGTTCTGCAGGATGAAGATGCTGAAATTGAAGCAATCAAAGAAAAAATGGAAGCATTAACTGATGAGCTAACTGAATTAAGTTCTGAACTATATTCACAGGCAGAAGGAGCTCAGGCTGGAGCAGGAGCTGCAGGAGCCGGTGCTCAAGCAGGTGCAGGTCAGGCAGGTCCACAGCCAGGAGCAGGAGCTTCTCAAGCTGATGACAATACAGTAGATGTAGATTTTGAAGAAGTAGACGAAGACGAAGAAAAGTAAATTAGACAATTAATATATAACACAACTATAATTTGTAAGTAATGAGAAAGATGTGTCAGTTTAGGGAGAGGAGGCCTCTCCCTATAACTGTTTTCTCTTTCTTTTTAGAGAGGTGATTTTAAGATGGCAAAAAAAGATTATTACGAATTGCTCGGTGTTGACCGGGATGCCGATCAAAAAGAAATTAAGCGGGCTTATCGTAAGCTTGCCAAAAAATATCATCCTGATATGAATCAGGAAAAGGATACCTCAGAGAGGTTTAAAGAAATATCTGAGGCTTATGAGATATTAAGTGATCCGGACAAGAGAGCTCGTTATGATCAGTATGGTCATTCAGGTATTAATGATCAGGACTTCAATTTTGATGATTTTGCTCGAGGCGGCTTTGGTGGACTTGATGATCTTTTCAATATGTTTGGATTTGGCGGCGGCATGGGCGGCCGCAGACAGAATGGACCACGCCGGGGAGCAGATCTGCAGTATAGGCTGCAAATTTCTTTTGAAGAAGCTGCTTTCGGTGGTAAGAAAGAAATCAGAATCCCAAGGGAAGAAGAATGTGACCGCTGTGGCGGCAGTGGTGCTGAACCTGGAACAGATGTAAAAACCTGTCCGGAATGTAATGGTCAGGGTCAGGTGCGCAGCAGCCAGCAGACACCATTTGGACAGTTTACTCAGACAAGAGCCTGTCCTAAATGTGGTGGAGATGGTAAGATTGTTGAAGAAGCCTGTCATAAGTGTAATGGCTCAGGTAAGGTTCGTAAACAGCGCAAATTAACTGTTAACATACCGGCTGGTGTAGATACTGGAACCAGACTCAGGATGTCCGGGGAAGGCCAGGCTGGAGAAAAAGGTGGACCTGCAGGTGACCTATATATTGTAATCGATGTCCAGGAGCATAAGATTTTTGACCGCAAAGGTGATGATCTCTACTGTGAGGTTCCAATAAGTTTTGTTCAGGCTACCCTTGGTGACAAGATTAAAGTTCCTACTTTAGAAGGAAAAGTTCAGTTTGACATTCCTGAGGGAACTCAGCCAGGTACAACCTTTAGGCTTAAAAATAAAGGTATTCAGCATCTTAATGGATATGGCCGTGGTGATCAGTATATTAACTGTCTCTTATACACATCT
>QBLP01000391.1 GCA_003070825.1 Halanaerobium sp.
TCTGCTTTCTAATGCCATTAAATCAACCAGCTATGATGGAGCTGTAACCTGCTGTGGAAATGTTGCATCTGCAAAATTAGATCTAAATGTGTATCCCTTTATCTTAAGAGGGGTCAGTCTTATTGGTATAGATTCAGTTCAGTGTGAAAGAAAGTTGAGAGAAGATGTCTGGCAGAAAATTGCTTCAGACTGGAAAATTGATCAGCTTGATGAGTTTACAACAGAAGTACGATTAGAAGATTTAGATAGGCAGATTGAAAACATGCTGGCTGGAAATTCCAAGGGAAGAGTTATTGTTAAACTATAAGTTATAGCTAATTAAATAATTGTTTTTAGGAGAGTAGCTGTAACTGCAGCTACTCTTTTTTCTTAGTGTGCTCCGTAAATTATTCTGATAATAGGTGAAAGTCCTATCTATGTTGTGGCATGTATCATGTAGAAGTCAACAATGACAGGGTGTTCACCGTGAGGTGGAATCTGAAGAGTCTGAGACGTGCTGTTAGTCCAAAACATTATGTGAACCAGAGGTGGCATCTGTAAATGGCGATTCGCCTAAGAAACGAAGAAGCTCAATGCCGGCATAACAACCATGCAATCTAGGCTGGATTTGCAGATGTGATTAGGGTTGGAATGACAGCAAGATGGAATAATTGACCGGAGGAGTTCTGTATTTGTCTAAAACTAAAACTAGTTTTAGTAAGTCGCGGTATAACCTGAACGGGAAAACCAAGATAAAGCAGATACAGAGTTCAGATGGCGTCAATAGTAGCTATGATGACTGGTCCTTAGATAGCAGGGTGACCTGCAGGAGGATAAAGCCAGTTTAGCAAAGGACAGCCAGCGCAGTCGAAGTTGAAGTGGTAGACAGATTTTAATGGTTTAAACACTGCTTAAAGCAGTGGGTCAGGCTGGTAGCCGGAGGGAGAAATCTAATCTCAAAGGTGGTAGGTCAGAAACACCATAACCTCAGTAGTAAAATGTCAGAGGGGGCGATTGGTGAGAACCTAAAACGCGGCTGATAATATTATGAAAATAGGGTCTGTTTAACTGGACTGTAGAATTGGAGACTGGTAAGTCGTGAAGTAAGGACTGGTGAAAGAGATAACTGAGAAGACGTATTACACCCTTAAAGATAAAGTAACAAAGATTAGGAATATGAAAGCAGCCGCAAAACATGTCTTAGATAACAGTGGTAGTGCAGGTGTTGACAGAATAGATACAGTAGAATTCAAAGAAAACTATTCAGTCCACATGAGAGAACTATACAGAGAATTCTTAGAAGATAGATATCAACCCAAACCAGCACTGAGAGTATTTATCCCGAAAAGTGATGGAAGACAGCGACCACTTGGAATACCCACAGTTAAAGACAGAATAGCTCAGGCGGCAGTGAGAGGAATACTGGAGCCAATATATGAGAAAGAATTCTGTGACTGTTCTTTTGGATTTAGAAAAGGTAAATCGCAGATGGACGCGATAAACCAAATTGAAGAATATAAAGAACAGGGATACAAATGGGTATTAGATGCAGATATCAAAGGGTTTTTCGATAATATAGACCATAAGCTTTTAATAGAATTCATAAAGCAAAAAGTAACAGATGGTTGGGTAATTGAAATAATAAAATCGTGGCTGACCATGGGAGTCATGAAAGATGGAGAATATATACCCACAGAAAAAGGAACCCCTCAGGGTGGCGTAATATCGCCACTGCTGGCAAATATCTTTCTGCATGAGTTCGATAAAGTAATGACAGAAAGAGGGTATAAACTGGTGCGATTTGCTGATGATTTTGTGGTTATGACGAAATCAAAAAGGAAAGCTAAAAGAGCTTATGAAGTAGTTAAAGAAATTATTACGGAAAAACTTAAATTAGAACTGCATCCAGAAAAGACAGTGATAACTAACTTTGGTGAGGGTTTTGTATTTTTAGGATTTGAATTCATAGCCTGGAGATACAAAAGACCGAGAAAGAAATCATTGGAAAAATTCAAAGACAAAGTTAGAAAAGTTACTAAAAGAAATCAGCCCTGGAAAGTGGACTCAATTATAAAAAGGCTAAACGCTAAAATATATGGCTGGGCTAATTATTTCGGTCATGGAAATGTGAAGACACTTTTCAGGAGCTTGGATGAATGGATACGAATGCGGTTAAGGTCATATATAGAGAAAAAGAAAGCAGTTATGAATCAAAACAAAAGAATCCCCAATTCCTTTTTCAGGAAGCTTCTTACAGGAGATAGCGGTTGCTTTTTTTGTTTTCAGCAACAAAATTTATGCCAAATGGCTCCAAAATTATATCTGGTCTACAGATGAGCGGAATTATATTCATCAATCTGAAATGAAAGGTGATGAGGAAGAAAGTAAGAAAGCTGCTCCAGATACTAATGGGAAAGAACTTGCTGCAGAGATTAGAAAACAGGTTGAACGTCAGGTCAATATTGCAGAAAGACTGGCTAAGTTCACTCCAGTAATGGAGTTTTTAGAAGAAAACATGGATTCCTTACAGGAACTATTAGCAGCTACAGAGGATGGAGAAGACAGTGAGGGAGAGATCCCACATTTCGCAGTACCAGGAACAACCAAAACCAAAAGTGTTTATATGGCAGATAGATTAGCTGAATTAGTTACAGAATTCAGCAAGGTTAGGAACGTATCTCAGAGAGATATTTTCGAAGCTGCAGTTATTGAATATTTACGGAAGTATGGTTACAGAGATGCTGTTGATTCTCTTCTTAAGTGATATAAAATAGATTTAATAGTAGGAGAAAAT
>QBLP01000392.1 GCA_003070825.1 Halanaerobium sp.
TCTATAATAGCTCTTAAATGTACTTCATCACCACAAATTTCGTCTCGCTTTTCATCTGCTTTTTGTAATAAATAATCTAGATTGGCTAAATCTTCTGCCAATATAGCAGTAATATCCTCTTTATTTAATTGAGCTTTATCATATGCCTGATCAATTATTCTTTTGATTTCAAACTGATTCAACTAAATCACTCCTACAATTTTTTCTTGATCCTGGTGCCAGAGTTCTAAAGCTTCTGGAAAAGGTTCCAGAGCTCGGTCCAAAATCCCGTGCAGCCAGGCAATACCCATTCCATAATTAATCACCGGAACCCCCGCAGCCTCTGCTTCCTTCAGCCGTGATAGAACTTCTTTACGGTTTAACATGCAGCTGCCGCAGTGTAAAATCACTGTATAGTCTTCCAGATTATCTGGAAATTCCCTACCTGAAACATGGTCAAATTCAATTTCAGGGCTTATTTTACTGTGGATCCAATTTGGTATTTTGACTGTCCCAATATCATCCTGCTGACGTCTGTGAGTACAGGCTTCAGCTACCAGCACTTTATCTCCGGCCTTTAATTTTTCCATTGCTTTTGCTCCCCGGACAAAGGTCTTCAGATCACCTTTATAACGTGCAAATAAAACGGAAAAACCTGTCAGCAATATTTCTTCTGCTACCTCTTTGGAAACTGTTTCAAAAGCCTGAGAATCAGTAACTACAATTTTGGGAGGATTTTTTAATTTATCAATTTCTGATTTAACCTTTGTTTTTTTAGTTACAAGAGCAGCAGCGTCATGATCCAAAATATCTCTAATTGTCTGTACCTGAGGCAGAATTAGTCTCCCCTTGGGAGCAGCACTATCAATTGGAGTCACTAAAACAACAGTATCACCTGTGTTAATTAAATCTCCCATAATTGTCTGGCGGCTGCAGTCTTCCGGCATCTCTTCTGCAATTACTTCTCTAATTAAGTCTATATTAATTTCCTGGTCTGCACTGGCTTTAATGAATTCGAGCTTGAATTTCTTTAAAAATTGATCAAGCTCCTTTAAAACAGATCTCTGCTCAGCCCTTTCTGTTTCCAAAAGCTCAATTTTATTCAGCACCACAATAAATGGAATATCCCGTTCTTTGAATTCTTTAATCAAATCAGCTTCAAATTCTCCTGCTCCCTGAACCGCAGAAATAACCAGCAGGGCCAGATCAGTTTTGCGCATAATTTCTTTGGTCTTTTTGATCCTCATTTCTCCAAGCTCACCCTGGTCATCAATCCCCGCTGTATCGATCATCATCACAGGACCAATTGGCAGCAGCTCCATTGCTTTATAAACAGGGTCAGTAGTTGTTCCCGGCTGGCTGGAAACAAGGGCCAGCTTCTGATTAGTCAGTTTATTTATTAACGAAGATTTACCAACATTCCGCCTACCGAAAACTGCGATATGTGGTCGATCTCCCTTGGCTGTAGAATTCATTTTTCCACTTCCTTATTTATAATAG
>QBLP01000393.1 GCA_003070825.1 Halanaerobium sp.
TTATAAAGAAGGCAAAGGCCATTGCTGCACCATAACCCATACTGTTTTGTTTAAAACTTACTTCATAAATATACTGAACTATGGGACGCGTATCTGTACCCGGTCCACCACCGGTGATCAACCAGACCTGTGCAAAAATCTTAAAGGAAAAGATTACCTGCAGTAAGGTTACCACCCAGGTTATAGGTTTTAATGAGGGAAGAGTGATATAAATAAGCTGCTGGAATTTAGTTGCTCCATCTACCTCTGCTGCCTCATAAAAAGATTCCGGAATATCCTGCAGTGCTGCCAGATATAAGACCATATTAAATCCAACAGTCCACCATAAAGTTGCAAAAACAATTACAAACCAGGCCAGCTTAGTTTCTCCCAGCCAGAAAATAGTTTCCTCTATGCCAAAACTCTGTAAGATTCCATTTAAAAGTCCGCTGTGGGGCTGAAAAAAATAAACCATAATTGAAGAAATAACTGCTACTGATAAAACATAGGGCAGGAAAAAAGAAATTTTGATAAATAACTGTCCTTTAATCTTTTGATTTGCCAGTAATGCTAAAACAAGTCCCCCAATAACTATTGTTGGTGTCGATAAAATTACAAATAATAAAGTATTGCCCAAAGAACTCCAGAAAGCCGGGTCCTCAATCATATAAAGATAGTTATCCAGCCCTACAAAGCCCATATTACGGATCATTGTCCAGCGGTGCAAACTCATCCAGAAACCTCTAAAAATTGGATAGATTAAAAATATTGCATACACTAAAGCAAAGGGCAGCATAAATGGTACGGCCTTTAAAAATGGATATTTATCCGATAACTTGTTATAAAAATTCAAATTTGAAACCCCCTTTAATTCTTCTATAATGGCACAGGTGCCCTAAAGAGCACCTGTGTTCTAAATTGTCTAACTGCTCTACTTCTTATCTACTTAACAATCTCTCGATTCCTTTTACCGCCTGATCCACTGCTTCTTCTGCAGTGATTTCATCATTCCAAACTTTACTTAAGGCAGTTGTGATTTCTGTTCTGATACTCCAGGTATATGAGCCTGCACTATCAAATCTTACATAATCTGCAGCCTTTACATAGTCCATTCTATAAGGCATATTCTGAAATTCTTCTTTTTCTGTTACAGTAGTTTTACTTGGGATATGTCCTGCTTTAGCCCAGAGTTCACCATGATCTGTAGCCCATTTAGCAAAGGTAAGGGCTGCCTTTTGTTTTTCTTCATTAACATTTCTAGCATAAGGAATAACTAAGGTATGAGAGTCACCCCAGACAGATCTATCTTCAAAAATCTTAGGCATTGGAATTACACCAAAATCTAAACCTTCTGTATTTTCTAGAGTACCTGTAATCCAGACACCAGTTAATAATGAAGCTGCTTCACCATTTCTAAATAAGTTTACATTTTCCATATATTCTGAATGCAGTGGTGAATATTCCTTGTCATAAAGATCCTTCATATACTTAAT
>QBLP01000394.1 GCA_003070825.1 Halanaerobium sp.
ATTTCATGCTGGATTGCTCGTGCTTTAAGACCTTCTGCTTTAAACTCAATTTCATTTCCATCTCGATCTAAAGTTTTAACTTTAATTTTTTCAGCTCTAATAACATCACCGGTTTCTCCGGGAATACTCAGACATCCCTCTTCCATAACTGCTTTTCCCTCTTCTTCTATAATCTCAGGGTTAATTAAAACAATTTTATTATCTTCCTGAATATCAACTACTGCTATTCTTTTTAAAATACCTACCTGGGGAGCAGCTAAACCAATCCTATCTTCTGAAGACATTGTCTCAAACATATTATCAATTAAATCATTAATTTTTTCAGTGATCTCATCTATTTTTTTAGCCTTAGTTCTTAAAACTGGGTCACCAATTTTTCTGATTTGCAAAGGGCTCATAATATCTACCTCCTAAATCATATTATAAGATTCTTTTGAACATATGTCAATAATCTGTTTGAGATTTAACAGCAGCTATTGAGGCTGACCTTAATGGTTAAAGAGCTGATCTTGAATCAGATACTATTAATTATTCATATTTAGGAGTATAATTATATATAGATGGTAATTGAAAATCAGGAGGGGAATAAAAATGAGAATTATAATAAATTCATTTTCAGCAGTATTAATTATCCTGATTCTAATCTTAATTATAAAATCAACTGCACTGGCTCATATACCATTAGATACTTCTGTTTCTGCAACTAAAGCAGAGCCTATATTTGTGAAAGACCATCAAATCTCCTGGGCTGCCTACAATCAATTAGATAATGCAGGAGATGTTGATTACTATAGTTTTCAGGCTGAGCAGGGTGAAGAAATTTACTTCAGTATGGTTATCCCTCAAATAGATAGGTACAAAAATTTCAGGCCTGATCTTGCCCTGATTGGGCCGGCTTTAGAAAATAATTACTCTGGCTATGATAGAGATTATATTAATTCTCTTTTAAAACTTGATCCAGAGGAAAAGATAATTATTGTCAGCGATGATCAGGCTGATCCTGAGATCTTTTTTGAACCATTCACCAGGACATCTTACTGGAGAAGGCAGCAGTTTTCCACTGCAGCTCCAGCAGCAGGGAATTATTACCTGGCAGTATTTTCAGCAGAAAAAGCCGAGGGCAAATATACCCTCGCCATCGGCCGGAAAGAAGTCTGGGGCTTAAAGGATCTAATCAAAATGCCAAAAATCTGGTGGGATACCCGAATCTTTGTGGAAAAAGATACTTCAACTTATTTGATTTTGGCTTTTATAATATCAATAACTTTATTTTTGGTTTATAGATTTATCTTTAAACAATAAACTTTTTTGTGATGCTTAGAGAATAAAAAAATAATTCTATGATGAAAAAAGATTGCAGAAAAAAACTAAACGGCTTAAGTCCTTTAGAATTTAGGGACTTAGCCGCTTAGATAATTTCATATTATTTTTACTGTCTACTTGACAGGGCATGTTCAATATGAGAAGGGA
>QBLP01000395.1 GCA_003070825.1 Halanaerobium sp.
GGGCGGAATTTTAATCTCTGATAATGTATTATATAAAGGAAAGGTTCTAGAGGCTGGAGAAACGAGACATAAAATCAGAACAATGGTCAATAATTTAAAAAAATACTTAAAATTAATTATGAACCACCCGGAACTTGACTCAACAATTGTCACTGCAGGTGATGGGATGGCGATTAGCAGGAGGAAGGATATAAATGAATAAAGTCGAATTACTGGCACCGGCAGGCAGTCTGGAGAAATTAAAAACTGCCATTTTGTTTGGTGCTGATGCTGTATATTGTGGAGGTTTAAACTTTGGCCTGCGGGCTGGAGCTGATAATTTTACTGTTGAGGAGCTTGAAGAAGGAATAGAATTTGCTCACCAGCGGGATAAAAAGGTCTACATGACCCTGAATATGATCCCGCACAATCAGGAACTGGCTCAACTTCCAGAATATATAGAGGAAATAAAAAAACTGAAGCTCGATGCTCTAATTATTTCTGACCCCGGTGTCTTTGCTGCGGTCAGACGAGAAATGCCGGAGATGGAGATTCACATCAGCACCCAGGCCAACAATGTCAACTGGGCTTCTGCCCTATTCTGGGCTGAACAGGGTGCCAAAAGAATTATTCTGGCCAGAGAACTCAGCCGGGATGAAATTAAAGAAATTGCAGCTAAAACTGAAGGAAAAGTTGAGCTGGAATACTTTGTTCACGGAGCAATGTGTATTTCTTATTCCGGCCGCTGTCTTTTGAGCAACTATTTTATTGGTCGGGATGCAAATAAGGGAGACTGTGCTCAGTCCTGCCGCTGGGAATATCACCTGGTTGAAGAAAAGAGACCGGGAGAATATTATCCAATCGAAGAAAATGATCAGGGAACCTTTATTATGAATTCCAGGGATTTAAACCTGGCAGAAGAGATCCCGGAACTGATAGAGCTGGGGCTCAGCAGTCTAAAAATAGAGGGCAGGATGAAGAGTGTTCATTATGCAGCTACTGTTGTAAATACTTACCGACAGTTAATTGACCGGTATTATGAGGATCCAGATAATTATGAAGCTGATCCGGAGCTTTTAGCAGAGCTCAGAAAAATAAGCCACCGCGATTACACCAAAGGTTTTTATTACGGGAAACCGGGGGCTGAAGGTCAGCGCTATGAGAGCTCCTCCTATTTAAGGACTTACGATTTTATGGGAGTAGTTAAAGATTATGATTCTGAAAATAAGGAAGCTGTAGTAGAGGTCAGAAATAAGATTTTTAAAGGAGACGAGCTGGAGCTGATAGTACCCGGTCAGAAAACTTTTACAGTCACTGCAGATTATTTACTTGACGAAGAGGGAGCAGAAATCGAAGCAGCTCCTCACCCAAAACAGCTGATTAAAATACCACTCGCCGCAGAAGTGCCGGCCGGTTCTTTACTCCGCCGCCAGAAGGAGAATTAAAATGAAGGATACTTTAAAACTAAGATACGAGGTTGACCCTAAAG
>QBLP01000007.1 GCA_003070825.1 Halanaerobium sp.
CTTAAAAGGGAGAGAGTAAATTGAAAAAAATCTTAAAACGCGTTTTAATTATTGTGCCTTTAATTTTAATTGCTTTAGTCTCATTTATTGTTTTAAGCAGTTATTTTGAACACAAAGAGCTGATTGCTGAAGAAAAAGAAAAATATCCTGCCCCCGGCAAAATGGTAGAAGTAGATGGAACAGAGCTTCATGTCTATTCTGAAGGCCAGGGAGATCAAACTCTGGTTTTTATGTCCGGGCTGGGGACTGTTTCTCCCTACTATGACTTCAAGGTGCTTTTTGAAAAATTAGCAGCTGATTATCGAATTGTAGTAGTTGAAAGGGCTGGTTATGGCTGGAGTGAAATCAGTTCTGCTGACAGAGATCTAAAAACTGTACTTAATGAAACAAGAACAGCCTTAAAATTATCCGGAGAAAAAGCTCCCTATATTTTATTCCCTCATTCTCTAGCCGGGCTGGAAGCAATCTACTGGGCCAACCTGTATCCTGAGGAAATAGAAGCTATTATTGGTCTCGACCCTCTGGTCCCCGGGGTTATTGAAAAATCTGAAGAAGGACCATTTTTATCTCCTCTAATTACTTTTTTGACCAGGACCGGATTGGTTAGAAATCAGCCTGAAGTTTTCAACAATAATTTTGAAGCAGTTAAAAAGGAGCTTTTAACAGCAAAAGAAGCTCAAATTGCCCGAACAATATTTTATCGCCGGGTCCAGACTAAAAATATGTGGGAAGAAGTTGATATGGTGGAAAGTAACTCTCAATTAGTTTCTAAGCAAGATAAATCAGGAGTACCTTTTTCTGCTTTTATTTCCAGCCAAAATGAAAAAGATTACTGGCAGAAAAGTATAACTTCTTATGCCCGAGCAACTAATGGTCAGACTTTTATTTTAGATGGAAGCCACTATATCCACCTTGATTATCCTGAGTTAATTGCAGAAAAAAGTAAAGAAATCATTGAAAAAACAATTAAAAATTAAAGCTTTAATTTGCCGGCAGATAGATCCTAAAGAAAACTAATTTTAATCCATATCCCTTTTTTGCGATATTTTTATCTAAAAAACTGGAAATTTGAGTGCTTTACTTATATAATTATAATAACGAGAATATGAATTTTGAAATGGAGGGATAATTAGTGAAGAAAAAAATTTCTATAATCTTAATTGCGGCTCTAGTTTTAAGTGGACTATCAATCTTTTATTTTCAAAACTCGAGCCCGGCTGTAGTTCAGGCTGAGGTTGGAACAGAAACAGGTATGGAAGCTCCGGATTTCACTCTTAAGAATATGAATGATAAAGAAGTAAGTTTAAGTGATTACCGGGGGCAGAAAGTCTTTCTAAATTTCTGGGCCAGCTGGTGTCCTCCCTGTAGAGAAGAAATGCCAGATATGCAGAAGCTGCACGAAGAATATGGAGAAGAAGTGACCATTTTAGCTGTTAATATTGGTGAAAATAAATCAACAGCTGCTAATTTTATGATGCAGAACGGACTAAATTTTACGGTCCTTTTAGATACTGATAAGAGTACAGCCCAAAATTATTTGGTCAGAGGTATCCCAACCAGCTATTTTCTGAATGAAGATGGAATTATAACCAACAAAGTTGTCGGAGCAGTCAGCTATGAAAACATGCTTGAACTAAATGAAATAAAATAAAGTAATTTCAAACTGAAAAAAATCATTATAAACTCAAAAAAGCAGGCCTCGCAAAAATGAGAGCCTGCTTTTTCTAGATAAAATTATTGAAGCTATTTTTTAAATTTTAAATTTAATCTAGTTAGTTTAGTTTATCTTAATGAACTACAAAATATAGTACAAATACTATACCCAGAACATATACTAACCAGTGTACATCTTTACCTTTACCTGTAAAGAGCTTAACTATTGGATAAACAATAAATCCAAGTGCAATACCATTAGAGATTGAATATGTTAGAGGCATCGCAATCATGGCTACAAAGGCAGGCAGGATTTCTGTAAAGTCATCCCAGTCAAGCTTTGTAATATTAGTCATCATCATTGTACCTACAATAATTAAAGCAGGTGCTGTTGCTGCTCCAGGAACTATTCCAATTAATGGTTTAAAGAATAATGATAAGAAGAACAGAATAGAAACCACTACCCCAGTTAAACCTGTACGTCCACCTTCAGCTACACCAGAAGCAGACTCTACATAAGTAGTTACTGTACTTGTACCAAATAAAGCACCACCAGTAGTACCAATAGCATCAGCTAAAAGAGCTTTACTTGCTTTTGGTAAATCACCATTTTCATCTAAGTAACCAGCCTGCTGACTTACTCCAACTAAAGTTCCAGCTGTATCAAACATATCTACGAAGAGGAATGATAATAAAACTCCCATCATGCTGAAGCTCAAAGCTGACCCGATATCTAATTGGAATAATACTTCTGACCAGTCAGACATTTGCGGCATTGCAACTACACCATTGAAAGCCGGTGTTACCCCATTAATCCAACCAAAAGCTGTAGATGCCAGGATACCCCAGAGAAGAGCTCCTTTAATCCCTTTAGCATGTAAAACACCTGTAACAATCAAACCAAATAAAGCTACCAGACCAGGTCCTGTTAAAACACTTCCCATTGCAACTAATGTAGCCTGATCTGCTACGACTATTCCAGCATTCTGCAGTCCAATAAAGGCAATAAATAAACCAATACCTGTACTGATACCTGTTTTTAAAGCCATTGGAATACTATTAACAATCATTTCTCTAACAGGGGTCACACTCAAAATAATAAAAATAATACCTTCCAGGAATATAATTCCCAGTGCCGCCTGCCAGGTAACTCCCATTCCAATAACTACTGAATAAGCAAAAAATGCATTTAAGCCCATTCCAGAAGCCAGTGCAAAAGGATAATTAGTTAAAGCTGCCATCGCCAGAGTACCAAGCATTGCACCTAAAATTGTAGCAATGAATACTCCGTCAAAAGGCATTCCTGCATCACTTAAAATTGCAGGGTTAACAAAGATAATATAGGCCATTGTCATAAAGGTAGTAATCCCAGCGATAAGCTCAGTCTTCACATCAGTATTGTTTTCTTTTAACTTAAATATGTTTTCTAAAGTTCCATTATTATTACTCATTAATAAATACCCTCCTTATTTTTTTCTAGATATCTAAAAACAGAATCTAAAGTTTTCACCACCCCTCTATAAAATAGTAAAACCCGAGAAAATAGACTCCTGCTATGAGGAATCTATCTTCCCGGGTTAAAGTACCCCTTTAAGATAGCACATGTCAACCATGTCTAGATTCTGCTCTGATATTTTAAAATTATCTGGAGCAGTTCTAATCTACTTCCCTCATAGTTGTCAGTTATCGGCTGACAATAGAAACTTGTGAACCATATCATCACAATTATACGAGGCCTATTTAAATTTTATTTAAACTGATAATTATTTACATATTTTAAAGAATAATGATTTAACTTCAATTCCATCTATTATTATAGATAAACTTGAGCAGCTTGTCAATAAAGTTTTGAAGTCAGACCATAAAAATACATAAATACATTATTTTAAATAGGCTTTTAAGCTTTTAAAATTCTACTCAATTATTAACTCTACCTTTTCAAACTTACTTACATCAAATAAACCCTGGTCAGTTAATTTAAGTTCTGGAATCACAGTCAGAGCCATAAAGGAAAGGGTCATAAATGGTCCATCCCTGTTAACTCCAAGTCCATTTGCTATATCCCTCATTTTATTCAAACGATTTGCTACCTCTTTAACAGATTTAACTGCCATTAATCCTGCAACAGGAAGCGGCAGAGATTCTTCGACTTTGCCGTTAACAACAATCACCAGTCCACCCTGCATCTTTTCGATTTCTCGAACAGCAAGTTCCATATCTTTAGCTCCAACACCTGCTACAACTATATTGTGGGCATCATGGCCGATCGAAGTTGCAATCGCACCCCGTCGGAGACCAAAGTTGCGCAAAAGCCCCAGGCCAACATTGCCTGTTTTATGATGCCTTTCGACAACAGCCAGCTTAACAAGATTGTGTCCAATCAGCTCGATTGCAGGCGGCTCATCCTCGTATTCAGCTTCTGTATGATAAACTGATTCTCCTGTAACTACCTGATCTTTAATCAGTTCAATTACCCGATATTTTTTAGCAGCAGGTAGTCTAAAATCACTTTCAGAAATATCGCCAATTTTAACTGAGTTAAATATTTTTTCTTCAATTTCTTTATTCATAAAATCTTCTTTATCCAGAGAAATTTTATCATCAATAGACTTGAGCAGAGTTCCATCTTCAGCAACCAGTCTGCCGTCCTTATAAACCTTTTTGACTTCAAATTCTCGCAGATTATCAAAGACCAGTAGATCAGCTTTATAGTCGGGAGCAACTGCACCCAGTTTTTTAATTCCCAGTGCCTGAGCAGCATTGATAGTTGCCAGTTTAACAGCTCGCAGAGGTGAAAGACCATACTGAATTGCTTTTCGGACAGCAAAATCAATCTGACCCTCTTTAATTAAATCACCAGGATGCCTGTCATCAGTCGCAAACATAAAACGGGAAGAGTTGCTGCTGTTTACAGCCGGGAGCAAGCTGACTAAGTCTCGGGTTACTGAGCCCTCACGAATCATGATATACATTCCTTTAGAAACTTTTTCTCTGGCTTCCTCAGCCGTTGTTGCCTCATGATCAGCCTGAATTCCAGCCAGCAAATAGGCGTTTAAATCTTTTTCCGAAAGCCCGGGTGAATGACCATCCTTAAATAAATCTGAAGCCATTTCAATTTTATCCCAGATTCCCTTATCTCCACTAATAACCGATGGGAAATCCATTACCTCACCCAGACCAAAAATCCCCTCTTCATCGATCAGAGTTTTTAAGTCAGCGGCTGAAAGTTCTGCGCCTGAGTTTTCAAATTTTGAAGCCGGAACACAGGAAGGGAGCATTAGATTAAAATTCCAGGGCTGGGCATTACCAGCTTTGAGTAAATATCTAATCCCTGTCAGTCCTGCAACATTAGCAATCTCATGGGGATCAGCAACTATAGTCGTCGTCCCTCTGGGAATAATCACCCGGGCAAACTCATCAACATTGGTCATTGAGGATTCAAGATGAAGATGAGCGTCAATCAGACCGGGAGTTACAATTCTGCCTCCAAGATCAACCTCTTCTTTTCCTTCATAATCTCCAACTCCAATAATAATTCCATCAGCAACAGCAATATCATTTTCAATCAGTCTTTCATTAAAAACATCAACAATTGTTGCATTCTTAAAGACTTTATCTGCTTTTTCCAGACCGCGGGCCTGCCTTAATAATTCTTTTCTCAGCATAAACTCCCCCCTTTCTCTTTTCTTTTATCAGGCCAGTTTTAAAGCATCAAAATTGCAGCGGGTAACACAGAGTCCGCAGCCCGCACATTTTGCTGCCTCAATAACAATCTTATTATCATCATCAAGATAATTCGCATCATAAACACAGCTAGTAATACAGAGACGGCATCCGGTACAGTTTTCTCTAATAATCTCTGGGACTTTAGTTTTGTAATTTGCTTTTTCGGGTGCTTTCTTTTGAGCCATTCCTCTGATCTGATCTAAATTATCATAACCATGTTCTTCTAAGTACTGATCAATTTCTGCAGCAATTTTTCCATAAATTTTGGGTCCTTTTAAAATAGCGGCTGTACAGGTCTGAACTGCCTGAGCTCCAGCCATAATCATCTTAACAGCATCTTCTCCGGTAGAAATACCACCAACTGCTAGAACTGGTATCTCAACAGTTTTTACTGCCTGAAAAACAGCTCTTAAAGCCAGCGGGAATATTGCCTCTCCCGAAAGCCAGCCGTATCCATCTTCACTCCCCATCAGCGGTTTCCCACTGTCGATGTTAAAATCAAGGGTTGGACCAAAAGAGTTGATTAAAACCAGGCCATCAGCTCCTGCATCCTCAGCAGCTTTTGCAAATTTGGGGATGTCAATCTGGGGGCTTAATTTAACCATCACCGGTTTATCAGTTGCCTTTTTGGCAGCCTTAATACTCTCTACAACTGGTGAAGTATCACTGCCCAGATAATGAGTTGAAAGCTCAAAGGCATCTGCATAGGGATCTGTCTTTTGAACCAGCTCATTAATCTGATCGGCACTGTAACCAAGACCAACTATTACCGGCAGACCCAAATTTTTAATCTCAGGGTATTCATTTTTAAGCCAGTGCTCAGGTCCCATTTCTGACCAGAGCTCAGTATTCATAAAACCTCCTCTGGTCTGAGCCATATTGGGCCGCGGTACTTCAGCAGCCTCAGTCGAAATTGTTTTGGTTACTATTGCACCTGTTCCACCTTCTTTGGCTTTTTTAGCCATTTCAGCATCCTTGATTGGTGGTCCAGCTGCCGGCATTACCGGGTTTTTTAAAGTCATATCAAAAAGTTTAACACTTATATCAGCCATTTTATTCACTCTCCTGTTTGTATATTTTTAAATTTTCTAAAATCTTATTTAAGATCACTGCCCTCTGCTCCTGGTCACCCTCATTTAACTGATAAATCTCTATATCATTTCGCTGCCTGATTTTATCCAGAAATGGGTTCTCTTCAGCTTTTATAACTCCAATAACAATTTTTTCTGAAGCGAGTAGAGAAAAAACTTCTTCTTGAAATTTAGCGGCCTCTAATTCAAAGCGCCCCAGCTCATCCATAACTATCAGCTCAGCCGATTCTCTTAACAATTCAACCCCAAGATTATCAAAAACTTCAGCTTTTAGAGTAAATTTAGCTTCAGTATTTTCTCGATAGGCAAAAATTTTCGGATATCTTAATAATTTAAGTGATTTTCCTGCAGCTGCCGAAAGGCTTAAAGTCTCCGGTGCGCCATTGAAAATTTCAAAAGTTTCCTGACATCTTTTGGCCTCTGCCTGATCTTCCTTTACTTTTTCTGCAGCAGAAAACTCTGCAGGAGCCTGATTCTTTAATGCTTCTGTACCTTTTTCTTTTAACTCAGCTGCCTGCCTTAGCTCAAATAACAGCGGCTTACCATCTGCCGCATTAATTCTCGCCACTGAAAACCCAGCTGTTTTTAGATCGAGTTCCTGAAGCAGCCGGGCCAGCAGTGTTGACTTACCGACCCCTTTAGCTCCAGTAATTAAATAATTATTTGCCATTAGCTATTTTCTTCCTTCTCTTTTTCCTTCAGAGCTTTTTTAATTTTAGAAGGACTGATCGGCAGCTCAAAAAATCTGACTCCAATTGCATCATAAACTGCATTGGCCAGTGCCGGTGCTGCCGCAATTAAAGTTGGCTCTCCAACACCTTTGGCCCCAAATGGTCCTTCAGAGTCCTCTTCTTCAACCAGATAATGCTTAAATTTAGGAACATCAACACTTGTCGGCACCAGATAGTCTGTCATACCCGCATTTAGAGTCTTACCATTGCGGATCACCTGGTCTTCCATCATTCCCATCCCAAGTCCCTGAACAGTTCCACCTTCAATCTGACCTTCAACATTTTTAGGGTTAATTGCTTTTCCAAGATCAATAGCAGAATAAACATCTAAAAGATCAATAGTTCCTGTATCAGTATCAATTTCAATATCAATCACCTGAGAAAGAAAGGTATAGGCTACATAAACTTTGTCAGCCTGTCCATTTTCATCCGGACTGTAGGTTACAGGAAAGAAACTTCCCTCAGCTTCCAGCTTTTCGCCTCTTTCTTTAACTCTCTCAGCCATTTCCCAGTAGCTTATATAATCATCAGGGTCATCATACATATAAATTCTGCCATCTTCAATCGCAATCTCAGGATGGTTGCTGCGGAACTCCAGACTGCCGTAGTGGTAAAGATTGGCCAGCATATCTTCTGCTGCTTTTTTTACAGCATTACCGGTAAAATAGGTCTGTCTGGTAGCAGAAGTTGAACCCGAATTTTTCGTTTTATGGGTATCACCCTGTACCACCTCAAAGTAGTTAGGATTGATTCTTAAAATCTCAGCTGCAATCTGAATCACTGTAGTAATTACTCCCTGACCAACATCTGCAGCAGCAGTTCTGATTACTATCCGCTCGTCTTCTTTAATTTCTATTGAGGCAATTGAATGGTCAGGAAATCCCTCTCCATAACCAAAACCAAACATAATTGTTGCCATTCCTCGTCCAAATTTTTTCATTATTTTCTGCCCCCTTTCCAGTCACTGAGCTCCATCACTCTTTTAATTGTTTCTTCTGCATTTACACTGTGAGTAAGCTGCTGACCGTTGGGAGTTATTGAATCCTTTTGGTAAATATTTTTTAGTCTAAATTCTGCAGGGTCTATATTTAATTTATGGGCCAGAATATCCATCTGCTGCTCATAAGCGAAAGCTCCCTGAGCAGTACCAAAACCGCGCATCGCACCGGCATAAGTGTTATTTGTATAAACAGCATGAGAAACTCCACGCAGATTAGGGCAGTTATAAGGCCCTGTAGCATGATACATTCCTTTGTGCACAACCGCCGGCCCACTGGAAGCATAGGCGCCTGTATCTCCAACAAACTTGGTCTCCCAGGCTGTTAAATAACCATCCCGGTCAACACCAGTTTTATTAATAATTGTAATTGGATGGCGCTTGGATTGGGTAATCATCGACTCTTCTCTGGTAAAACAGAGTTTAACCGGTCTACCAGTCCGCATGGCTGCTATTGCCAGGTGAATATGAACTGAAACATCCTCTTTTTTACCAAAAGCTCCTCCAATTGTTGGCTGGATTATCCTAACCTGATCCTTAGAGAGACGCAGTGACTGGGCAACATCAGCCTGAGTATCATGCAGCCACTGGGTTGCAGCCCAGATATCAACTACCCCGTGCCGCTCATCATAGAGGGCAACTCCAGCTTCATTCTGCATCGGCAGCTGATCAATAAACTGTGTCTGATAGCGATTTTCTTCTACTATGGCTGAATTTTTAAAAGCTTCATCAACATCGCCCCGATTTAAATGATGGGTAATTACTATATTTCCATCAGGGTGAATATTTGGAGCATCAGCTTCCATGGCTCGGAAGGGATCAGTAATCACTTCCAATTCTTCTACTTTAACCTGAATTAAATCTCTGGCCTTTTTTGCAGCCTCTTTAGTTTCGGCAACTATAATCGCCAGAGCATCCCCCATATAGCGCATCTTTTCTCCGGGGGCAATTAAAACCGGCTGGTCTCTAATAATAAGGCCGAACTGCCTTACATCCGGAATATCTTCAGCAACAATAATATCCACTACTCCCTGAACTTTTTTAGCTCGAGAAATATCAATATCTTTTAAAATTGCATGGGGATGAACTGCCCTTTTGATTTTAATATGCAGCATATCATCAAAGCTGATGTCATCAGGATAAACTGCCTCTCCAGTTACTTTATCCCAGGCATCTGCTTTCAAAATATCATGCCCGACAAAACGTTTGCTCTTTTTTACTCCTTCAATTGTACAGCGAGTAGTATGTTTACAGAAATAATCTTTAATTCTCTTATTCTGATCAGTCATTACTATCACTTCCTTCAACTGCAAGTTTATCTGCTGCCAGCATTACAGCATCGATAATCTTTGCATAACCGGTACAGCGGCAGATATTGCCGGAAAGACCATAGCGGACTTCTTTTTCTGTTGGTTTAGGTTTTTCATCCAGCAGTCTTTTGCTTGCCAGAACCATTCCTGGAATACAGTAACCACACTGCACTGCACCGGCTTCCACAAATGATTCCTGAATTGGATGCAAATCATCCTTTGTGCCCAGCCCTTCTACGGTTACAATCTCAGCCTGATCGGCCTGGGGAGCAGGTACCAAACAGGAAGCGGTCAGTTCTCCATTCATAATTACAGTACAGGCACCACATTCACCTTTACCACAGCCTTCTTTGACACCGGTCAGCCCTAAATCTTCTCTCAACAGATCGAGCAGCCTGGTATAGGGAGTAACTTCCAATTCTCTTTTGGCTCCATTAACTGTTATAGTTATCTGCATCAGCTGCTCACCTTCCTTTCTATTTCATTTAAAGCTCTAACCATCACATCTACTGCCACATCTTCTCGATATTCTTTAGTTCCTCTTAAGTCATCTATCGGATTGATACTGGATTTAACTTCCTTTCCCAGCGCTTTGTAATCAAGTTCTGACAATTTTTGATCAATCATCACCGCTTCTATACCTTTAAGTCTGACTGGAGTTGGAGCAACTGAACCCATTGCCACGCCAGCTTTAACTATTTTTTCTCCTTCAAACTCCAGCACAACTGCAAGGGTAAGAGTCGAAATAACAAGAGCTTTGCGGCGACCAACTTTTATCCAGGCACCCTCTCTCTTATTTTCAGTCATCGGAATTATAATCTCTGTCAAAAGCTCATCTGCTTCCATTAAGTTTCTTTTAGGACCGGTAAAGAAATCTTCTGCCTTAACAATTCTTTCTCCAGCCTCTGTCTGCAGTTTGAAACTTGCCTCATAGCTTAATAGTGGTGCTAAAAGATCTCCTGCAGGGGAAGATGTACAGATATTACCTCCAATTGTACCTCTGCTCCTTATTTGAGGTGAACCAACATCTTCTGCTGCAGCAGCCAACACCGGCAATTTATCCTTAATTAAATCTGAATTCATTAAATCCAGGTGAGTCACCATGGCCCCAATATGCAATTTGTTGTCTTTAACCTTAATTTCTTTGAGTTCATCCAGCTTAACTAAATCCAGCCAGTATTCAATCTCATGCAGTTTTTCATAATTTGCTACCAGTAAATCTGTAGATCCTGCTGCCACTTTGAGCTCTTCTTTATATTCAGCTTTTATTTCCAGAGCTTTTTGAAGATTTTCTGGCTGAAAGTATTCTTTAAAATCTGCGCCAGAAATCGTCTGCCTGTTCTCCTGTTTCATAGGTGATTTTCTCATCATCAACTACCTGCACCTCCCGATTTTCCATTAAGATTCTTCCTTTTACAATTGTTGTATCAACCATACCCCCATTAATCCCAAATAAGATATGGGCATAAGTATTATCACTGTTGATCTCAGTTGGCGGCTTATAATCTACCACAATAATATCTGCTGCCGCTCCCTCTTTTAAAACTCCCAGCTGAGGTCCAAAAGTCTCAGTTGCCAGCTGAGCATTGGTTTTAAAAACCATCTGAGGTATTTCAGTCCAGCCGAGACGAGGATCCCGATTCTGATGCTTGAGCATTAAATTGGCGAACTTAATGCTCTCAAACATATCAGTTGTATAACCATCTGTTCCGAGACCTACTTTTAAATCTTTAGCCAGCGCTTCTTTTAAAGGGGCTGCTCCAACAGCATTTCCCATATTTGATTCCGGGTTATTGATTAGATAACAGTCATTATCTCTTAAGATCTCCAGTTCACCTTCCTGTAGATGCACTCCATGAATGGCCATTGTTCCCGGCCGCCAGATGTTATACTGATCAAGACGCTTAACCGCTCCATTGTAGCCGCGTAATCGGCTGTCTTCTAAATCAGTTCGTCCTTCAGCTACATGAATATGAAAACTACTGTCCAACTCATCTGCCAGATCTGAAACCTGCTCTAAAGTTTCATCCTCTAAGGTAAAAGAAGCATGTAAGCCAATTCTACCATTTAAGTGGTCCATATTTTTCTCCCTAATCTTTCGTAAAAAACTTTCGCTTTCTGTAATTGAATCCTGAGACTGCTCCGGTCCATTGCGGTCAGAAATCTCATAACAGAGATCAGCTCGAATTCCGAGTTCTTCTACAGCTTTAGCAATTAAATCAAGACTGTATCTAACCTGCCCGTAGCTTGCGTGGTGGTCAAAAACTGTAGTTACCCCCTGTTTTAAGCCGGTTAAAAAGGCATAAAGGGCACTGTAATAAACATCATCAGCTTTAAGAGTACTGTCAACCCTCCACCACATCTTCTCTAAAATTTCTAAAAAGTGACGGGGAGGCTGCTCGGTCTTTAAATCCATTCCCCGGGCAAAGGTACTGTAAATATGCATATGGGTATTGATCATCCCTGGCATAATAATTTTACCTTTAACATCTTTAATTTCAGCTTCCGGATACTTAGATTTTAAAAGCTCAGCTTCACCTAAAGCCTTAATCTCTTCGCCATCGATTAAAACTGCTCCATTTTTAATAACTCTATTATCCTGATCATGAGTAATCACTGTTCCATTTGTTAATAAGAGCAAGAAACCACTCCTTTCTTTCTGATTTTTCAGATAGAAAATTTAATAAAATAAATGTACACTACTTTGACTAATAAAACTTCAACCAAAGCTTAAAATCTCTTGCTGAATAAAGATTTTAATCAACACCACAAGTCTAACCCTCAATTTAGTAAAGATAATTCAATTTCTGTGCTTGTATATTGAGGCTGAGAAAAGTTTAACAGCTATTAAGTGTTTTGGACTGAAATAGGAATAAATTTAATGACTCAGATATTTTATTTAATTAAACTTGATGAATATTAAGTTAAATCAGACCTAAGAACACGATGTTCTTAGCTGACCGCAGCACAGGAGGTGCTGATCGGGAAGGAAGTCTGATTTAACGAAAATATGAATCTTAGTTTAATTTTAAAATTAATGCCGGAATAAATTTATCCTATTTCAGGCAAAAATATTGATTCAAAACTTTTCTTAGCCTTTAACCATCTCAGCAGAAATTGAATTAGCCTTTGCTATAATTTCTTCTTCATCAACTCTTGTCAGCTCTCCATCTTCAACCACAATTTCACCATTAACAATTGTATAATCAACTATCTGGGTATCACCTGTATTAATAATTGCAGAAACTGGATCATATAATCCTCCAGCAAAGCCCAGTCTTTTGGAATTGACCATAAACATATCTGCAGCCTTACCGACTTCGAGACTGCCAATCTCCGGCTGGGATAAAACATCACGACCGCCATTGGTTGCTAAAGCAAGCACATCTTCAGCAGTAATGGACTTCATCCCGTGGACCAGCCGGTGCATCAAAAAGGCCGACTTCATTTCTAAAATCATATTAGAGGAATCATTGCTGGCACTACCGTCAACACCAAGACCGACCGGAACTCCTTTCTTGATCATCTCCGGCACCTTTGCTGCTCCCGAAGAGAGCTTCATATTGGAAACCGGACAGTGCGAAACTCCGGTTCCAGTTTCAGCCATTCGACTCAGCTCATCACTGTTTAAATGTACTCCATGAGCATACCAGATATCACTGCCAACCCAGCCCAATTTTTCCATATAGGCTAAGGGTCTGAGCCCTGTCTTTTCTAGAACAAACTGCTCTTCATCTTTAGTTTCTGCCAGATGAGTGTGAGCCTGAACTCCATAGTCCCGGGCCAACTCCACCGACTCGATCATCAATTCTTCAGTCACTGAAAAAGGTGAGCAGGGAGCCAGCGCTACCCGCTGCATGGCAAAAGGTGAGCTGTCATGATATTTTTCAATTACCCTTCTGGAATCTTTTAAAATTTCCTGATCAGTCTGCACTACTGAATCAGGCGGCAGTCCTCCATCTTTTTCACTTAAAGACATACTGCCCCGGGCGCCGTGGAAGCGAATCCCGATTTCTTTAGCAGCTTCAAACTGATTATCAATCAAATTAGCAGGCTGTGATTTTGGAAAAACATAAAAGTGGTCACTGGTAGTTGTACAGCCTGTTTTTAAAAGCTCTCCTGCTGCCAGCAGAGTTGAATAATAAACTGCATCTGGATTAACTCGAGACCAGATTGGATAAAGATATTTAAGCCAGTCAAAAAGTTCTGATTCCTGAGCATCAGGCAGATTGCGGGTCAGAGCCTGATAAAAGTGGTGGTGCAGGTTGACCAGACCTGGAAAGAGAAAATAATCGCGCCCGTTAATTGTTCGGTCCAGTTCTCCTTCAACCTCGATTTCTCTACCCATTCTGGTAATTTTTCCATTTTCAATCAGTAAATCCGCATTTTTGAGCCGCTCTCTATTTTTATTCATTGTAATAATCTCTTTAACATTTTTTATTAAAATTCTGGCCATTTTAGGCACCCCATTCTTCAGCTGCCATCTCAACTGCATCAATTATCTGCTGATAACCGGTACAGCGGCACAAATTTCCTTCCAAAGCTGTTTTTATCTCTTCTTTGCTTGGTTCAGGATTGGTATTCAGTAAGGCCAGAGCTGACATCAGCATTCCCGGAGTACAGAAACCACACTGCACAGCCTGTTTTTCAATAAAGGCCTTCTGCAGTGGATGGAGTCCGCTCTTTGACTCCAAGCCTTCAACGGTAATAATCTCACTACCGTCAACCTGAGCTGTGAGCACCATACAGGAATTAACTGCCTGATCATCAACAATCACCGTACAGGCACCACATTCTCCAACACTGCAGCCTTCTTTGGTTCCAGTCAACTTCAGCTGTTCTCTAATTGTATCCAGCAGTCTCTCCTGACTGCCTACTTTTAATTTATGTTTTTCACCATTAACTGTTAATTCTACATCTAACTTAGCCATTATATCCCGCCTCCTCAAGTAAATCTTCAACTGCTCTTTCTACAAGTTTACCGAGAGCAGGCCGTTTATAAGGAGTTGACCATCTTTCTCCGGTAATCCCTACCATCTCATCTGCTGCTATATTTCCAGCTTCAATCGGATCAATTTCCGCAAAGCTTTTACCATTCAAATAATCATTGACCTTTCTAAATGGTACAGGAAAAGGTGTTGCTGCTCCAGATGCTACCTGAGCTTTCTTTACTCTGCCATTTTCTACCTCAGCTAAAAGTGTCAGTGAAATTCTCGAAATACTTAAAGCCTTGCGGCGCCCAATCTTCTGATAGCTGCTGTAATATTCACCCTGGGGCATCGCAAAAACTATTTTTTCTAAAACCTCATCCGGCTTAATTATAGTCTGATAGGGCCACTCCACAAAATCTTCAAGTAATACTCTGCGGGCTCCCCCCTTTGACCTCAGGACTACTTCTGCTCCCAGAGCAATCAAGGGTGAAAAGGAATCCGCACAGGCTGCTGCATTGGCCAGGTTACCACCAATAGTTGCCCGGTTTCTAATTTGAGTTGAGCCAATACTGCTGGCTGCTGCCGCAATAAAGGGCAGTTTTTCCTTGATTTCCGGATTACTTACCAATTCAGCGTGGGTAGTTAAGGCTCCAATTTCACCTTTTTTATCTCCAAGCTGAATTCCTTTTAGTTCATCTACAGCTGTAATATCAAGCAGATAATCTATCTTATCAAATTTCTGATCCTGATGGTGAAGGTCAACCATTAAATCAGTTCCACCAGCAAGAAGTTGAACATTTTCTCTTTGATCAAGTATTTCTAATAGTTCATCTAAACTGTGAGCTCTCAGTAATTGATATTCTACCATTATTATTTACCTCCCTTATGCAGAGCACGACCAATTAAAACCCGCTCTAAATTAAGGGGTAAAGAACGAATTCTCTTGCCTGAAGCATGAGCTACTGCATTTGCTATTGCTGCACTACCCAGTTCTAAAGTCGGCTCTCCAATTGATTTAGCCCCAAAAGGACCATCAGGATCAGGATTTTCTACAATCACCGGTTTAATATCAGGCATATCCTTAATGGTTGGAATCATATAGTCATGGAAGTTAGTCCCCTGAATCACTCCATCTCTTAACTCAAGTTCCTCCATAATTCCATAACCTAAGCCCATCATAACTCCACCGTAAATCTGACCTTTTACATTTTCCGGGTTTATGGCTCGTCCAACATCATGAGCTGCCGCCATATTAATCACACTCAGCTCACCGGTTCCGGTATCAACTTCAACCTCAGCTATCTGACAGCCGTAAACATAGGTGAAGTAAGGATTTCCACAGCCTTTTTCTTCATCCCAGGAAATTGGTGGAGATTTATACCAGCCGTAAGCTGACATTAAAATCCCTGTATTCCCCATCTCACCTGTTAAATCAGCAAAGGTTGCCAGTCTGTTTCCCTGACCGTCATACAAAAATCCGTCCTTTAATTCCATCACTTCTGCATCTAATTCATATTTATCCTGAGCAAAAGTCATAATTCTCTGCTTCAACTTTTCAGCTGCATCTTTAACCGCATTACCACCAATTAAAGTAGCCCGAGAAGCAACCGTTGAGCCGCTGTCTGGAGTAAAACTGGTGTCCAGCTCTTTAAATTCTACTTCACTCATTGGAATACCCAGAACCTCAGCTGCCATTTGAGAAAAGATTGTTTTTAAACCCTGTCCATTTTCTGCCAGGCCGCTGTAGACAGCCACACTACCGTCTTTATTAATCTGAATCACAGAAGCTGCTGCATCAATTGCCTCAGCTCCTAAACTACAGCCTCTAAAGGAAATCGAAAGTCCAATTCCTTTCTTCTTATCTCCAGACTGCTCTTTAGAATATTCTTCATATTTATTTTTGTAATCTATGGCCTCCATCGCCTTATCCATAACTTCATTTAAAGAAACAGTATGCCGATCAAGCTTCTGACCACTTGCAGTCACTGATCCCTGCGAATACATATTTCTTTTCCTCAGTTCTACCGGTTCCAGGCCGAGTTCTCCTGCCAGCTCATCCATTAGCGACTCCTGAGCAAAAATAACCTGAGGGGAACCATAACCGCGCATCGCCCCGGTATAAGGATTATTGGTATAATAACCATAGGTATCAGTTTTAACATTTTCTACTTCGTAGGGTCCTGTTGCCTGAACCACACTACGCCAGGTTACAAATGGTGTCTGACAGGCATAGCCGCCACTGTCAGCTACAGCTTCGATCTCCATTGCTGTCAATTTACCTTCTTTAGTCGCTCCAATTTTATAGGTTAAATGATAGGGATGACGCTTATAACTTTCGGTAAAAGATTCTTCCCTGCTGTTGACCATTTTGACCGGCCGACCTGTAGCAAGTGCCATCACTGCTGCTCGGGCAGCCATCGCCGAGACAACCTCATCCTTACCGCCAAAGGAACCGCCGATATGATTTTGAATAACTCTGACATCAGCCAACTCAACTTCCAGCACCGCAGAAACTGCATTTCTGGTTGCATAAGGATTCTGAATCGAGCCATAGACTGAAACCAGGTGATTGTCTTCATTAGGAACCACTACAACTGCCTCCGGCTCCAGATAGGAATGCTCAATAAACTGTGTTGTATATTCTCTCTCTAATACCACATCTGCTTCTGCAAATCCTTTTTCCACATCACCTTTCCGCAGGGGATGATGAATTACCTGATTATCCTCTTTTTCTGGATGTAATTTCAAAGCACCTTCCTTCCGTGCTTCTAAAGGATCAAAAACTCCTTCCAGTTCTTCATAATCAACCTCGATTTTCTCCAGCGCTGCCGCTGCTTCTGCTTCACTTTCTGCAACAACCATCGCCACTCCATCGCCAGCCAGCACTACCTTATCCTCAGCCAGCACCTGCTGATCCTGCACAATAACTCCAAAAAGATTATTGGGAATATCCTTAGCTGTAAATACTCCTTTTACTCCCGGCATTTTTTCAGCCTCAGAAGTTTCAATTTTTAAAATTTTAGCATGAGGATATTCAGTTCTCAAGACTTTAGCATAGAGCATATTGGCAAATTCTAAATCCGCTCCAAATTTTGCCTTTCCTGTAACCTTTTCATAGGCATCAACTCTTTTGACACCCTTGTTGACATGTTTAAAAGCCATTACTGCACCTCCATAATTAAAATTACCCCATTAAACAGAAGGACTTCCGCCATTTTTGCCGGCCAAAATCCCTAATCAAACAGCTCCAGCTCAGACAGCCTTCTACTGCCAGCTCTAAATCTGCAAATCAGGAATAGTCACGGCATTTATCTCAATTTTAGTTGAGAGAAATGTTAAAATGGTGAAAGTCCATGAAATAAAATTTACTTTATTTAATTCTTATTTACTATTATATAACAAAATATTTCAAATTAACAGATTTTTATTACAATTTTTTGCTGATTAACAGATTTTTTTCTCATCTTTCTCCGGCAGCAGCAAATTTAAACCAATTGCAATGATAGCTCCAACAGTTATTCCCGATGATAAAACTGTAGAAATAACTTCTGGCAGCTGGGCCACAACATCAGGTCTAAAGGTTACTCCCAGCCCGAAACTTAAAGCAATTGATAAAATAAAAATCTTTCTATCTGTCAGACCATTTTTAGTCACAATTTTCATTCCTGAGGTAGCAACCATTCCAAAAAGAGCAATTGTTGCTCCACCTAAAACAGGGTTGGGCATTACACTTACTAAAGCTCCAATCTTAGGAACCAGACCCAGAAAGAATAATATCCCGGCAACTGCTATTCCTACTACTTTACTTCCTACTTTTGTAATCTGAATAACTCCAATATTCTGGCTGAAAGTTGAGTTAGGTAGTGAATTAAAGACAGCTGCAATTGCACTTCCAACACCATCAGCCATAATTCCACCACTGAGTCTTTCTATATGCTGTTCATTTGCTACATCCTCACCGGAAACTTCGGCTACAGCAGTTAGATCTCCTATTGATTCCACAGTAGTAATTATATAAGCCATTACCCAGGGTAGAAGGTGACTTAACTGAAATGACATTCCATACTTAAAAGGCTGAGGAATAGTAAACCAGCCAGCATTTGCTACTTCTGTCATATTAACCAGCCCCAGGGGAATAGAAACTATGTATCCCACAATCAAACCAATCGCTACCGCTCCTACTTTAATTAAACCCTTACCAAAACGATTAGCAATAATAATAATAGTTAAGACAAATAGTCCTAAAATTAGATTCTGAGGTGCGCCATAGTTTTCTGCGCCTGCTCCACCACCAAAATCTGTAATACCAACCTCCATCAGACCGAGACCGATTAACATAACCACAGTTCCAGTTACAACCGGTGGAAATATTTTTCTGGTCTGTCTGATAAATCTACTTAAAATCATTTCAACTGGAGAAGTGGCAAGTCCCATTCCTAAAACTAGAGGTAAACCACCCTCACTTGCTGCTGCAATCGCCATCGGCACAAAAGTAAATGAAGTACCATGAACTGCCAGCAGACCTGAGCCCACAGGCCCAATCTTTGTCACCTGAATATAGGTAGTAACTCCCGAGACCATCAGTGCCATACTGACAAAAAATCCAGTTTCCGCTGCATTTAATCCTGCTACTCCAGCAATAATCAGAGGAGGAGTAATAATCCCCACAAACATAGCCAGCATATGCTGCAGCCCCAGTAATAAAGTCTCAATCATAGGCGGTTTTTCTTCAAGTCCGTAAAAAGGTTCATCCTCAACATACATTTCCCGTTTCTGCTCACTACTTTTCTGCATAGAACCTCTCCTTTATTATTTTTTCTTAACTATTATATTAAGCCTTAAAAATAATTATCCTGCAAATAAATTAAACAAAACAGTCACTAATGGAAAATTATAGTTGGATACACCTCCTGATTATTCTAAATTTTTAGATAATTAACTTCAAAAAGGTACCGGTTACTTAGAAATTATTTCGAGCCAGCGGCTTTTATATAACTCAAATTACCCGGCACCTGATAATTTTTACTTACCTCCCATAGTTAAGGTCATTACTGCCTTAGCTGTGTGCAGTCTATTTTCTGCCTCAGTAAAGACAATTGAATGCTCACCATCAATTACAGAATCTTCAACTTCATTACCGCGATCAGCAGGGAGAGCGTGCATGTACATTACATCGTCATCTGCCATTGCCATTCTTTCTTCAGTACACTTCCAGTGTTTATTTGATTCTAAAAGATCATCTATTACTGCATCATCCTGATTTGTTACCCAGCTTCCCCAGTTTTTAGGGATAACAATGTCAGCATCACGATAAGCTTCATCCTGATCATGTGTTATTTTAAAGGTACCATTATGTTTTTCAGCATTGGCTCTGGCCTGTTCAATTACCCAGTCCGGCATCTCATAACCCTCAGGATAGGCCAGGGTTACATCCATACCATAGCGGGGGAATAATAAAGCCTGAGTTAAAGGTACAGAAATCGGCTTTTTGTGGCTGGTTGCATAAGCCCAGATTATTGAAACTTTTAGATTTCTAGTTTCTTTTTTCTTTTCTTTTATAGTCATTAAATCTGCAATACCCTGCATTGGGTGGTAGAGATCACACTGCAGGTTCATTACTGGAACTTTAGCATGATTGGCCAGTGAGCGCAGATACTTATTTCCGATTTCCCAGACACAGTTGCGGCAGGCAATAGCATGTCCATAGCTGCCCAGAATAATTCCGGTATCTTTGGCAACCTCACCGTGAGAAACCTGCATGGTGCTGGTATCTAAAAAGTTAGCATGACCACCCAGCTGAGCCAGACCAGCTTCCATTGAGTTTCTGGTTCTGGTTGACTGCTCAAAAAACATCAAAAATGCTGTTTTATCTCTTAAGTATGGTGTTGGCTCACCCATTGCAAATTTTCTCTTTAAATCAAATGATACCTCAAGTAGAGTATCAATCTCATCTTTGGTCCATTCCTGCAGTGTTATAAAATCTCTTCCCTTTAATTGAGTTTCCATTAAATAATTCCTCCTTTGATTTTTTAGGTACCGTTAAAGCTTTAAGCTAAAAGATTTTCAGTTTCTTCTGGCATCTGATCGGCATATTTTTCTACAAATAATTTTGGAATCGCAGCATAAATTGCAGCGGCTTTAACTAATTCTGATTTCCAGGTCTTTTCGTTTGGTGCATGGGCCTGATCTTCATGGCCGGGGCCAAATCCAATACAGGGAATTCCATGCCGCCCCATAATTGAAACTCCATTGGTTGAAAAAGTCCACTTATCAACCAGCGGCTCTTCCTTAAATAGTTCCTTATAAGCTTCAACTGTAGTCTGACAGACGGGGTGATCTTCTTCGATCAGCCAGGTTGGAAAATAAGCATCAATTGGATATTTAAGACCTGTATAAGAAGGTCTTTCATATTTATACATTTCAACTTCTGCATCTGCCTCATTGACTGCAGGTAGGTTTTTAACCTGCTGCACAGCAAACTGCCAGCTCTCACCAGCGGTCAGGCGGCGGTCAATTGAAATACTGCAGCCGTCTGCTACCGCACAGCGGGAAGGTGAGCTGTAAAAAATTTCGGAAACAGTTAGACTTCCCTTACCTAAAAAGTCATGGGGAGTTAAATTTGGATGCAGAGCTTTAAGTTCATTGATAATTGGAGCCATCTTATAAATTGCATTATCTCCTCTTTCAGGAGCTGAACCGTGACAGCTGACACCATGGGTGCTGACTTTCATTTCCATTCTACCCCGATGACCGCGGTAGATATTACAGGATGAAGGCTCAGTAATTACCACAAATTCAGGTTTAATATCATCTTCTTCTAAAATATAATGCCAGCAGAGGCCATCACAGTCTTCTTCCTGAACTGTACCGGTAATAACTAAAGTATAATCATCTTCTAGACCGAGATCCTTAATAATTTTGCCGGCATAAACCATTGAAGCCATGCCGCCTTCCTGGTCACTTGCTCCCCGGCCGACAATTATTTCATCATCTTCATAACCTTCAAAAGGATCATAATCCCAGAGAGATTCATCTCCCACACCAACAGTATCAATATGAGCATCCATAGCAATTACATGACTGCCGCTACCTATGTAGCCCAAAATGTTGCCCATCTCATCAATCTCAATCTTGTCAAAGCCTACTTTTTCCATTTCTTCTTTTATTCTCAGTACTACCTCTTTTTCTTCACAGCTTTCACTTGGTATTCTGATCATATCTCTTAAAAATGCACTAATTTCTGAACGATAACTTTCTGCTTTTTCCATTATTTGATCAAATTCTATCACTTAGCTGGCACCTCCATTAATTTAATATTTATTCCCAAACAAGTACTGTTAAAATACTTACCCAAATGCCTCACTTTTAAAAGGAATTATGATTTAAAAATTAGGTGGTGTAATTGCTGAGATAAAGTGCAGATCTTCTTCACCAATACTCCTAATTTTATGGGGCAAACTTGCTTTATAATAAATACTATCCCCTTTTTCTAACTCATATTCCTGATCCCCAATTCTAATATACATTTTCCCCTGCATAACAATAGTACATTCTTCGCCCAGGTGATTTAAGGGTTCATCAGTTGTTTCTGCTCCTGGCTCTAAAGTTGCTTCTATGACCTCCATATCTCGATTTAAATCTGGAGAAAGAAGCTCAAAGGTTAGATGAGAACCGGGGAAATTCAGAATTCGACGCTCATCTTTACGGACTACCGCATTATGAGTTTCTTCTTCAATTAGAAAATAGAAAATTGGAACCTCAAGCGCCCTGGCTATTTCTCTTAGTGCAGTAATTGATGGTTCAGCCAGACCTCTTTCCACCTGACTTAAATAACTTGAGGTTTTTTGAATTTTCTCTGCTACATCATTTAAACTCATCCCTCTTGCCTGACGTTTTTTTCGAATTCGCTGGCCCAGCCTGATATTATCACTCATCACTGGTCACACCCTGTTCAGCAAAGATCTTAGTTAGTTTCTCCAGGTCCGGTTCAACCTCGATTGGGTCACCAGCTGCCCGGCGGGCATTTTTAACATCTTTAAGACCGTTACCGGTAATTACAACAGCTGCGCTCTCATCTTCCTTTACGATCCCCTCTGCTGCAGCTTTTTTAAGTCCAGCCATTCCAGCAACTCCTGCCGGTTCACCAAAAATACCGGTCTTTTTACCGAGATTTCTCATCATGGCTAAAATCTGATCATCACTAACATTAATCATTTGACCTTCAGAATCCCTAACAGCTCTAACTGCCTTCAGCCAGTTGCGTGGTTTACCTACAGCAATGCTGTCGGCAATTGTGTTTTCAGCTGTGACTTCCAGATCTTTACCAGTTCTGAAAGCTTCAGTGATTGGAGCACAGCCTGCTGCCTGAACACCCAGCAGTTTTGGAATTCGGTCAATAAAACCAATCTGTTTTAGGTCATATAAACCTTTATAGGCTCCTGCTATTGTACAGCCATCACCAACAGAGAAGACAAGCCAGTCAGGCATCTCCCATTCCAGCTGTTCAGCCAACTCTAAAGAAACTGTCTTTTTACCTTCAACCAGATAGGAATTAATGGCAGCATTGCGGTTATACCAGCCCCATTTTTTAATTGCCTCTGCCGACAAATAAAATGCTTCCTCATAAGAACCTTTGACCGAAACAACATCAGCTCCGTAAATTAAAAGCTGGGCCAGTTTCCCGGCTGGAGCCCGATCGGGCACAAAAATAACTGCGTTCATTCTGCCTCCCATAGAAGCAATATTACCTGCCAGTGAAGAAGCTGCATTACCTGTTGAAGAACAAGCAACCGTTTTTGCTCCTGCTTCCTGAGCTTTAACTACAGCCATCGCTGAAGCTCTATCTTTTAAAGAAGCTGTTGGATTTAAGCCATCATCCTTAATAATAAGCTCTTTAATCCCAAATTCTTCTGCCAGGACCGGTGAATTATAAACCGGGGTATTCCCCACGGCAAGTTTAGGCTTTTCAGTCTCCGGCTTAATCGGCAGCAGCGGTTCAAAGCGCCAGATACGCTGATCAGGATTTACCTTTAAATCAGCTTTTGACCATTCACTCTTAATTTTTTGGTAATCATAATCAACATCTAAGATCCCATCCTCACAGTCATCACAGAGATAACGCTCAGGATCGGCTTCATATTCTCTACCACACTTAATACAGTGCAGCCCTGTTACATATTTCATCTGCTTCACCTCAATTACTAATTCTATTCTCGTCTATTTAATTCTGCCCGCTTAGATTGAAATAAGCAGCAGAATCCGAATTTATTTTCTATTTATATAATTCTACAGCTCTGCTAATAAACCTGTCTTGTGATTAAATTCCTCTATTAATTTATCAATTTCTTCTGCCTGAGAATGGATTCCGCCCCAGTAATTTTCATAGTCATACCACTGAGCATTTAATTCTTCCGAATCTCTGCCCTGCTGCTCAATCCAGGTATAATATTTAAGGTTGTGGACCCGGCGGCGTTCTTCCAGCCCCATCTCCAGAGTATACTCGGTATCAATACCGCGTAAATAACGGTGATAATCTTTAATGGCATCTTCTCTGGTGTATTCCCCTCTTTCTTCTCTCATTTCTTCCAGCCGAGAAGTATATAATTCTAAAGAATCAGTTAAAACAGTCATCAGCATCTGATTCTGATCCAGCTCATAAAATTTAGCCATCTTTATAGTACCAACCAGGTTGGCAATTCCTGAAATTCCTAATAGTTCAAGCTTTTCTATAAAATCTTTAGGTATTCCCTGCTCAACTAGATACTCTCTTCCTGCTTCTTCGTTAAATAAGCGCAGCAGTGACATTGTTCTTTCATCATCTATGGCAACTGCCATGTCAGTATTTTTTACATTATGAATCCAGGGAATATGCTTGTCGCCAATACCCTCAATTCTGTGGGCACCAAAACCATTACTTAAAATTGTTGGACACTGCAGTGCTTCCCCGACAGCAATTTTGCTCTGTGGGAACTGATCTTTAAGATGGTCGCCAGCTCCTAAAGTTCCAGCTGAACCTGAAGTAGCAAAGAAGCCAAAGTAATTATCGTCTTCTCTCATCTCACTTCTGATTACTTCTTCCATCGCAGAACCGGTAACCTCATAGTGCCAGAGGTGGTTGCCAAATTCTTCAAACTGATTAAAAACTGTGATATTATCTCTGGTTTCCCTGAGCTCCCAGACCTTATCAAAAATTTCTTTAACATTACTTTCAGTACCTGGAGTAGGAATAACCTCTCCTGCAACTTTCTGCAGCCATTCAAAACGCTCCTTACTCATTCCCTCCGGTAAAATAGCAATAGAATCACAGGCTAGAAGTTGAGAGTTATAAGCTCCACCGCGGCAGTAATTACCGGTTGAAGGCCAGACTGCATGACTGGATGTTGGATCAAACTGACCGGTTACCAGCTGAGGGGCCAGACAGCCATATGTAGCTCCTACCTTGTGGGCTCCCGTTGGGAACCATTTACCAACAATTGCAAAAATTCTGGCGTCAACACCTGTTAATTCTGAAGGAAACTCAATATAATTTACCCCATCATAGAGTCCCCCATCTTTTTTCGGCTCATTTTTCCAGCTGATGCGGAATAAATTATAACTATTCACATCCCAGAGGCCAATATCTTTTAGCTTTTCTTTGATCTTATCCGGAATTAATTCTGGATTTTTCATCTGCTTAAAAGTTGGCAGAATTATGTTCTTTTCTCTGGCTCTTTCAACCGCTTTTTCTAATTGTTTTTCATCGACTTCTAAATTAATCATCATTATCCTCCCTCTTTAAATTAAGAGTATTTAGAAAATTATTTGTTTAAAAAAATTAAATCTCACTTTATATATTCAATGAGATTTAAATTAATCCTGCAATATTTTCTGGATAAAATAAAAAAAATACCCGGAAAGCCGGGTATTAACCAATTTTTATCATAATTTTGTAATTTATTTACTCAAAATTCTTAATTATATTTACTTTAACATAAATTAACAATTATTAATCGGTGTGCTCAATTTCATAGCTAGAAGTGATTTCTGCATTTAAGGAATTGCTGGCTG
>QBLP01000068.1 GCA_003070825.1 Halanaerobium sp.
AAAGTAATACAGACCAAAACCATTCTCAAATTTATAACCTATGTTGGTTTTAACAGTTTGTTTTGAAACAAGCGGAGCAGTATCACCTTTCCAGGGCTTTTCATCGATCTCAGAATCTGTATAAGTATATGCCACATCGAACACGGTGCTTTCTCTTTTCAAGCCGAACCTTGCTGAAAAAACAGTCTTTTTGGTATTCAGATTCGTGTTAGCAGGTTCTGTTCCCATAAAGGTATAATCGGGATTTGTGAAAATCTCATCATCGGATTTCTGTTTGTATACCAACGCATCGAAATAATAAAGCTCATCTTCCCTTTTAAAACCGATTTCATAAGTTTTATTAGTCTGCTTATCGATTTCGGAGTTTAAACCGCCGTATTCATTAATTTCATCCGTTGTGGGAAATCGAAAACTTCTGTCATATTTCACATAAACAAAATTATTTTTACTCTCTCATTCACTGGATTTGTTATTTTATCATAAAACTTATTTTTTATTATTATATAGCCGAGCTGCTAAAAATGCAAGTTTTTTAAAAAAGTAAAAATATTCTGATAACATCTAAACATCAATTAATTTCCAATTTCCTTTTTTAAATCTATAAAATACATAGCTTCCTCTAACAGTCCAGTCAATCACCATTGCTGTCCAGGCGCCAAGCAGACCAAGGCCCAGAGGATGAACTAGGACATATCCTAAAAGCAGACGGAAAATCCAGGTTGAGATAGCTGTAGAGTAAAAAACTGCTTTTGTATCTCCGGCTCCCCTCAGAGCACCGGAAAAAATAAAGTGAGTTCCCATTGGAATTTGTGCCAGAGCAATAATTCTTAAATTCAAAGCAGCTTTTGAAATTATTTCTGGGTCTGCTGTATATAATCTAATTAATTGTTCCGGTAAAATTAAAAAAACTACTGCCATAAAACCCATAATCATTGAACCTATTTTCCAGGCTTCGAATGTTCCTTTTTCAGCTCCATTTGGATTTTTTGCTCCCAGATTTTGGCCAACTATGGTTGTTGCTGCAACAGCAATTCCAAAACCAGGCATATAAGAAATTGATTCCGCATTTAAAGAAATCTGATGAGCAGCAAAAGAAGTAGTACCCAGAGATGCGATAACTCTGACAAATAAAAGCTGAGCCAGTCTTCTGACTGATTCTTCCATTGCTGTCGGTAAACCAATCCGTAAAACTCTTTTTGTTAGTTCAAGATCAAAACTAAAAAATCCTTTTAATTTCATTTTTAAAACACTAAAATCAGAAAAAGTTAAGGCCAGTAAAATAATTCCTCCGGTTGATCTGGCAAGAGTTGTTGCCAGAGCGGCTCCATTTACTCCCAGTCTGGGAAAACCAAAATTACCAAAAATAAAAAGATAATTACCTAAAATATTTAAGATATTTACCAGGATATTAACCTTCATTGGTGTTTTAGTTTCTCCAGCGCCTCTTAATGCCGCAGTAACTATAAAAGCCAGAACCATAAAAACAAAGCCAGGGGTCATAACTCTAAGATAACCAGAACCCAGTCTGATAACCTCTGCCTCTCCTCCCATTAAAGTCAATAAAACAGGAGCAAAAATATAAAAAATGGCAGCAAAAACCACTGAAAAAATAATGGAAAGCAGTACTGACTGCTGCAGGACTGAAGCTGCTTTTTTATTTTCATCTGAACCTACAAATCTAGAAACCAAAGCTGTAGTTCCAACTCCGAGAGCTGAAGCTAAAGCTGTCGAAAAAAATACAGGCTGCATGGTTAAACCAATTGCAGCCACAGCAGAAGCTCCCAGCCTACCGACCATCATCATGTCAACAATATGCGTAATTGTTGCCAGAGACTGTTCGGCAATTACCGGCCAGGCAAGCTTAAATATTACTTTTTTGGTTGAACTATCCTCATTAATTAATGCTTTATTATCTGCTGCCACCTGATCACCTTCAATTTATATCTAATTAATTATCATAATAAAATCCGTTGTGGGTTACAACTCTTGTTATTTCCGGGTGAAAATAACTTTTTGAACCTGCTTTTTTATCAAAAATTCTCAGTAAAGCAAATGATAATAAAAAACCAAGTCCAGAGCCAATAATTCCGGCTATTTCTGCACTGCTGATAAAAGAACTAAACCAACTGCTGCCGGCAAAATAACCGGCTATAATAGCGACTAATGGAAGCAGATAAACTACAAAAGCAGAAAATAAAATAGGTCTGGCTCCCATTTCGAGTTCGACCATACTACCCACTTCTGCTCCAATAGGATCATTAACTAAAACTTCCATCTCCTCTACCTCATGTGAGTCATCTGCCAGCATACATTTTTCGTCACAGTGACTGCAGGCAGAAGTTCTTATTATTTGAACAAGGCTCTGACCATTTTTCTTTTTTATCACTCTTGCTCTTTCTTTCATTAAAACCACTCTTTCTTCAATTAATTATTTTACTTTAATCTAATCATCTAAACTCCAGGTTGATTTTTATTCACTTAACACAGCTATATTTTAACAAAAACCAGATCTAAAATAAAGAGCATTTATTACATTCACTGCACTTTTGAAATAAATAACTGTTACAGCGGGGACATTTAATTGATTTAAATTCTTTCATCTGATAACCGCAGTTTGGACAGACAATTTTCTTATCTTCATCATTTTTAGGCTTTAAGTTTAGATCACAATTATCCATCCTAACCTCCTTAAAGTTTCAATCAACTTTTTAAGACCAGCTTTTAAAAAATTAAAAGGTTAACCAGACCACCTGTTATAAAGGCAGTAATCCAGCTTCCAAACCAGATATAGACTGCTTCTTTAAAGTTTCTCTCTTTAACCATAATCATCATTGCTGCAATACAGGGAACAAAAAGAGTTAAGGTAATTAAAGCAACAGTTATCTGAGCTGGGCCTAAGGCAATAGCAGTTAAACCTGCTGCTCCAAAGTCACGCCTAATTATTCCCATCACAAATGCAGTTGCTGCTTCAGCAGGCAGACCCAGCCAGTTAACAGTTACCGGTTCCGCTGCTCTAGTAATTAAAGCCAGTAGACCTGTAGTTTCCATGACTGTAATTAAAGCTGCCCCAAGGACAAAAATCGGACCTGCTTCTTTAACAAAAGCTACTGTCTGCTGATAAGTTTTACTCAAAACATTTTTTAAATCAGGTAGTCTAATTGGTGGTAAATCAATCAATAAGTCACTTGATTCTCCAGGTAGAACCTTATTTAAAAAAGTACCTGCCAGAACATAAACCGCAAAAATTGCCAGCACATAAACAATTACATAAAAAAGATCTAATTGAGCTATCAAACCTGCAATTACTCCCAACTGAGCTGAACAGGGAATTGCCAGTCCCAAAAGAAAAATCGCAATAATTCTTTCCCTTTTTGAACCCAGCAGACGGGTTGTGATAGTTGCCATAGTAACACAGCCAAAGCCCAGCAGCATCGGAATAATTGCCCGACCATTTAAACCTATTTTCTGCAGCATTCGATCCATTAAAACTGCAATCCTGGGTAGATAACCCGAATCTTCCAAAATTGAGAGTAGAAAATAAAATCCGGCCACAAGCGGCAGAAGCAGCCCAAAAATATAAGTTACTGCCATAGTTAAAATACCGTATTCTCCTGCTAAAAGCTCACCCATAAAATTATCTAAACCAATGGTACTGCTGATTATTCCCCGCATAAATGGTTCATATGTTTCAACAAAAATCATTTCTTCTGTAATTCCAACTACAGTTTGAGCAACAAAAACACCTATGAATTGATAAATTAAATAAAGTAAAACTAAAAGCAGGGGAACAGCTGTCACTGGTTTTAACATATATGCCCCGATTTTACGGGCTAACTGACCACTTTCCTCATCATAACTTAGAACCTCAGCTGTAATTTGATCAACCCGCTGACGACGAGCTATATATATTTCCTCCCGATAATCTGAAATTGAAGCCAGACTATCATACTGGCAGCGAATATTCTCATCTTCTTCTAAAAGCATTAGAGTGTCGGCAGTATTTGCCGTTTTTTTATTTAACTCTCTAAATTCTTCTTTGATATTTTTAAAGGCCTGAGCATGATTTTCAGCCTGACCATTATTAAAAATACTATTTCCTTTTCTAGCTCTATCAACAGCGTGTTTGACCTTATCTAAACCTCTATTCTTAGCAGCAGTCGTTGGAATAACAGGAACCCCAAGCTCTGCCTCTAAAGCCTTAATATCTATTGAAATATTATTTTTTTCGACCTCATCCATCATATTTAGAGCAACAATCATTTTTTTGTCCATATCCAGCAGTTGCTGAGTTAAAAATAAATCTCGCTCTAAATGACTGGCGTCAACAACATTAATTATAATATCTGCAGACATAATAAAATCCCTGGCTACTCTCTCCTCATCATTTATGGAACCAACTCCATAAACTCCTGGAGTATCAAAAACAACAGCATCACCCATTTTGCCACTGCTGATATCAAGGGTAGTCCCGGGATAATTTGAAACACTGACATAAATTCCTGTCAGGTAATTGAAAAAAATAGATTTACCAACATTAGGATTTCCAGCCAGTACAATTTTTTTATCAGCCTGCAGTTCCTGGTCAATTTCAATTTGACTGCAGTCGTTCAATTAAACCATTCCTTTTTTCTTAACACTAATTTTTTCGGCAGTTCTTCTGCCAATTGCAATTTCCTGTAGATTTTTCTTTAAAATAACAGGTCCACCTGGCATTGAGCCAGCACACTCAATTTCAGATCCTTCACTGATACCAAAGCGAAGTGCCTGTAAACGAGTTTGTTTATCATCAATTTTATCTATAATAAATTTATGACCATTTTTCATATCAACTAATGTCATTAATTATTACCTCCTGCTACTCTGATTAGTCTTTTGAATTACATTTATAATAAAATTATTATAAGCAAATTACTTTACTTAACTTTATTATACTGAAAACGATTTTCAAAGTCAACATTTTTGTTGAAATAAAACATTTACATAATCCGGGTGGTACCCGGTGCATGTACATTATTTTACAACTAAGTTAACTAACTTTTTAGGGATATAAATTGTCTTAACTAAATTACCATCTTCAAGATAGGATTGGATATTTTCTGCCTGCATAGCCTTTTCTTTTACCTGATCTTCGTCAGCATCTGCAGCAACATTAATCTTATCTCTCACCTTACCATTGACCTGAATTACAATTGTAATCTCATCTTTTTTAAGAGCTTCCTCATTATATTCTGGCCACTCTGCTCTGTGTACATTTCCTTCTTTACCTAAGTATTCCCATAATTCTTCAGTAATAAAGGGAGCAAATGGTGCCAGTAAAAGTACAATATTTTCTGCAACCTCTTTTATTAGAGCAGTATCTGTATCTTCCTGACTGCGATCATTTAGATAAGAATAAACCTCATTAGTTAATTCCATAATCGCACTGATTGCTGTATTGAAGTTCAATCTCTGACCCACATCTTCTGTCACTTTTTTGATACTGGCATGCATTGTGCGGTAAAGTGTTTTAGCTTCTTTATCCAGCTTATCTGGATTAAGTTCAGTGTTAGAATTCTTGATCAGTTCAAGATTTTCAGTAACAAAGCGCCAGACACGATTTAAGAAGCGGTCAGCACCCTCAACTCCCTTATCACTCCACTCTAAATCTTTTTCAGGTGGTGAAGCAAAAAGGATAAATAAGCGGGCGGTGTCTGCACCGTATTCTGCTAAAATATCCTTAGGATCAACAACATTTCCTTTGGATTTAGACATTTTAGCACCATCTTTAAGCACCATACCCTGAGCCAGCCAGTTTGTAAAAGGCTCAACATGATCAGTTAAATCCATATCATGGACAACTTTGGTAAAGAAACGAGCATATAATAAATGTAAGATTGCATGCTCAATTCCACCTATATACTGGTCAACAGGGAACCACTGATCTACATTTTCCTTGCTGAATGGAAGTTTATCATTTTTTGGATCTGCATAGCGCATAAAATACCAGGAAGAATCAACAAATGTATCCATAGTGTCAGTTTCGCGCTTTGCAGGAGCCCCACACTCCGGACAGGTGGTGTTGACAAAACTATCCACTTTTTTAAGTGGTGATTCTCCAGTTGGAGAAAATTCCACATCATGAGGCAGCTTAACCGGTAGATCTTCCTCTGGTACTGCAACCGGACCACATTCCTCACAGTAAACAATAGGAATTGGAGCTCCCCAGTAGCGCTGACGAGAAATTAACCAGTCACGCAGCCTGTAATTAGTTTCAACTTCCACAAATCCTGCCTTCGAAAAATCTTCCGCCATTTTATCAAAAGCTTCTTCTACACTTAAACCATTATATTTACCAGAATTAATTAAATGTCCTGGGCCAGCATAAGCCTCATCCATCTCAGAACCAACAAGTTCTTTTTCTTGATCTTCAGGCTGGATAACTGCTTTAATTTCAATACCATATTTGCGGGCAAAATCAAAGTCACGCTGGTCATGAGCTGGAACAGCCATTATTGCACCAGTTCCATAACTCATCAGAACATAGTTTGCTATATAAATAGGAATTTCTTTGCCATTTACAGGGTTTACTGCATAGGCACCTGTAAAGAGACCGAGTTTTTCAGAATCAGCTGAAGTCCTCTCCTGTTCTTTCTGTTTTTTAGCCTTTTTAACGAAAGCTTCAACCTCTTCTTCTTTGTCTGTATCCTCTGATAATTCTTTTACATAAGGGTGCTCGGGGGCAAGGACCATATAGGTAGCTCCAAATAAGGTGTCAGGTCTGGTTGTAAAAACCTCTAATTCTTTATCAAGTTCAGGCAGTTCAAAAGTAACTCTTGTACCTTCACTACGGCCAATCCAGTTTTTCTGCATTGTTTTTACCTTTTCTGGCCAGCCATCTAAAAGTTCATGATCATCTAAGAGTTTTTCTGCATAATCAGTAATCTTTAAAAACCACTGCTCTAAGTCTCTTTTATCCACTTCTGTACCACAGCGCTCACAGGCTTCATTTACCACCTGCTCATTTGCCAGTACTGTTTCACAGCTGGGGCACCAGTTAACAGTAGATTCTTTTCGGTAAGCTAAATCATCATTAAACATCTGAGTAAAAAACCACTGAGTCCACTTATAATAATCCTCAGCTGCAGTAGTTACCTCTCGATCCCAGTCATAACTTAAACCCATTGCCTTCATCTGTTCTTTCATGTGGGCAATATTATCCCAGGTCCATTCCTTCGGATGAATATTTCCATGCTTAATTGCTGCATTTTCTGCAGGCAGTCCAAAAGCATCCCAGCCCATTGGATGAAGCACATTATAGCCCTTCATTCTCTTATAGCGGGCAATAACATCTCCAATAGAATAAACCCTTACATGACCCATATGTAAATTACCAGATGGATAAGGGAACATTTCTAAAACATAATAATTTTCCTTATCTGGATCATCTCCAGTTTTATGTAAATTTGAGTCTTCCCAGTTTTTAAGCCACTTTTTCTCTACTTCTTGAAACGGATAATAGTCCTGCAAAGATCTTCACTCTCCTCATTAAGTTAAAATTTTATCTATATAATCAAAATTAAATTAAACTCCGATTAAACTACTCTTCTTCTCCATCACTCTGACGCAGAATTTTTTCTGCATCTGACCAGAGACGCTCAAGGTCATAATATTCTCTTTCCCTTTTTTGAAAAACATGGACAATTACATCTGCATAATCAATTAAAACCCATCTGGCATCATCCATTCCTGCCATTCTTTTGGGTTCAATGCCCTTTTCAGATAATTTCTCATCAACTGCTCGGGCTATAGCTCTGACCTGTTGATCAGAATTACCACTGCAGATCACAAAATAATCTGCAATTACAGTTAAACCCTGAACATTTAGAACCTCTATATCTTCTGCTTTTTTATCATCAGCTGCATCAGCAGCGATTAGTGCAATATCCTTAATACTTAAATCTGACATTTAATACATTCCTCCTTAAACAGACTTCTCATAGCCTGCTCCCACTATAACTTCTAATTTTTTATTTGACTCTTCTTCTGCTTCTTCTATAAATTCGGTCTTACCACCAAGTAATTCTGCGACCTTAGCAGCAGTCTCTGCATCATCCTTACTATAATATTTAACAACAGAACTATCATAATCATATTTATCTGCATTACCAATAGTTGAAATATTAAATCCATATTTTTCTAATAACCCCGCTGTATCTGAAGCTGCACCTGAGTCTCCAACACCATTAAGAACTGTTAAATTATATTCTTTGTTCTTAATATAAGATTTATTTCTGATCAAATTATCAACCATAATTTTGGCTTCCTGCATATCAGGTACCCAGTAACTAATTCCATTAATATATTCTGCTTTACCTGGTAGCATTTTTGATTCAATCTGACTTAATTTAATCTCTTTAGCTGTATTCAAAAATGGAGTTATATCCTGAAGCGGAATATTAGTATTAACTGCTTCATTAACTTCTTTAATTATTCCAGGAACTTTAGTAACTATTGCAGGAGAAAGAACTTTTGCTAAAACGGCATCGATAAACTTCTGCTGTCTTTCAATTCTTCCAATATCTCCAGTTATATCGCGATAACGAACATATTCTAAAGCTTCTTCTCCATTTAATGTCTGCTGTCCTGCCGGGATATCAATGTAGAGCCCTCCTGCTTTATCAACATAATTTAAATGTCTAGAAACATTAATCTCTACTCCTCCCAGGCGGTCAATTATTTTTTCAAACCCTCTAAAATCTGTTTCCAGATAATAATCTATATCAATATTCAACATCTCTTCTACAGTTTCCTGAGTTAATTTAATCCCCCCATAGACATGAGAAGAATTCAATTTAGTGAAATTTCTTTTATTAGAATTTATATAAGTGTCTCGGGGCAGAAAAACCAGTCCTGCCTCATTAGTCTTTACATCCAGGCTAATTAAAATTATTGTATCTGCTCTGGAAGCTCCATTAATATCAGAGTCATAACCTACAGCCAGAATGTTAACTTTATTTTCTTTAAAAGGTCCCCTGGATGAAATCTTACTTAATTCGTCATTCCACAAAAAAGGAATAGCAATACCGATAATAACTAAAAATATTATTAAAGCAATATATTTCCAATCAGTTAATTTTTCTACCATTTATTAATCACTTCTCTTTTAATAATTTATTTCGAAAATCATTCGAATATGGATGAATAAAATTATTTCTCTCAAGTTGATATTTCATTATATGAGTTGTTATTAAATATAATCCTAATTCAAAATCACTTTCAATTTCAATTCTAATTTCACCTAAACCCTCAAAATCTCTGTCTTCAGAAATAAAATCAGCAGCATAAATCACCTGAGCAATTTTTCCCATCTCCGGATGTCCCAGAGTATGAAATCTGATTGCCTCTAAAATTTCAGGGTCATTTACTCCAAAAATTTCTTCAGCCAGCACAGCACCTGCAGGTGCATGCAGAACCGGCAAAATCTCCGCCTCCAACTGATCAGGTTTCCATTTTGATTTATTTAGTATTTTTTTTAGTTCAACACTACTTTTGCTTTTAGCAATATCATGCAGTAAAGCAGCAGTCTCAACTTTATTTAAATCCAAGTTCAACTGATCAGCCAATTTTAAGGCAGACTCAAGCACCAGTTTTGTATGCTGATATCTTTCATCACCAAGTAAAGCTTTTAATTTTTCTAAGTCAAGATTTGAAGCTGAATTTTCCTTGTTTAATGTCATTCAATCACCTGTAGAGGTTATTTTTTTCTATGTACTTTTCAATCTTATCCAGAGTTAAATAACGAATAGAATTTCCTTTTTTATATTCCCTTCTAATAAAGGAAGAAGAAACTTCTATATTCAAACCCTGATATGTTAAAATATTCTTTAGATATGGCCGATATCTCTGCTGACTTAAAATTTCTTTAAGATCATAACCGGGTCGATTAAAAACAATAAATTTACCTTCTGACAATAAATAATCAGGTTCTTTCCACTTAAAAATCTCTGCCAGAGAATCAGCACCAATAACAAAAAAAACCTTTCCTGCCTCCAGCTTTGGTACAAACTGGGCAAGAGTTTTGGCAGTATATGAATAACCATCATTTTTTAATTCCCAGTCAGAAAGACTAAATTTTTCATTTTTATCTACAGCTAATTTTAACATTTCAAATCTAATATAATCTGGTGAAATTTCTTTATCTCTTTTATGTGGTGGTCTACCTGCGGGCATAAATATTATTTTATCCAGTTCAAAACGGTTAATAATCTGCTCTGCTAAAATAAAATGACCTATGTGCGGTGGATCAAAAGTCCCCCCAAAGATAGCCACTCTTTTTTTTGACATATTTTTCACCTCTAATTTCATACATCTTTAATTATAAATTATTTTAAGAGCGCTTGCAAGTTAATTAGCTTTCTAAAAGAGGAGTTTCAAGCTTTAAATAGAAATAATTAATTAGAACTAAACGACTGGAGGTTATAAATATGCTTTATAAATTAAAGAAGAAAAGTCCCACAGTTGCTGAAAATGTTTTTATTGCTCCTGGGAGCAGAGTTATTGGTAATGTAGAATTATCAGAACACAGCAGTATCTGGTATAATACTGTTGTTAGAGCTGACCTGGCAAAAATTAAAATAGGAAAATACTCTAATGTTCAGGAAAATTCCACACTTCATGTTGAGCAAAATCAGGGAGTTGAAATTGGTGATTATGTGACTATCGGCCACAATGCGGTAATTCATGCCTGTAAAATTGGAAACAAATCACTGATTGGAATGAATGCTACAATTTTAACTGGAGCTCAAATAGGTGAAGGTTCAATAGTAGGTGCAGGGGCAGTGGTTCCGGAAAATGCTGAGATTCCACCTGGAAGTCTGGTCTTAGGTGTACCTGCTAAAATAGTAAGAACTATCACTAAGGAAAAGATAATTGAATTAAAACAGCATGCTGTTCATTATGCTGAGCTGGCAGCTGAACAGAAAAATATTGAAGAAATAAAATAAAAAAATAGTGCCTCCAGCTTTAATGACTGGAGGCATTTTTTATTCTTCAAATATTTTTTTAGCAATTTCTACCGCTTCTTTTGCATCCCTAGCATAAAAATCAGCTTCTATCATTTCTGCATAATCTGCAGTTAAAACTGCTCCCCCCACCATAATTTTAGTCGCTGGCGCTGCTTCTCGCACAGCCTTAATTGTCTTCTCCATATTTTTTACAGTAGTTGTCATTAGGGCACTTAAACCCAGAAGTTTAATTTCGTTTTCCTTAACAGCTTTAACTACTTCTTTGATATTTACATTCCGTCCCAGATCAATAATCTGATAACCATAGTTTTCAAGTACTGTTTTGACAATATTTTTACCAATATCATGAACATCACCTTTAACCGTAGCCATTACAATTTTTCCTTTAGAAATATTTCTACCTCCGGTGCGGGCCATCTCTGCTTTTAAAACAGCAAAGGCTTCTTTTACTGTTTCAGCTGACTGAACCAGCTGAGGTAAAAACATTTCTCCCTTTTCATAGCGCTCTCCTACAGTATCTAAAGCCGGGATTAAATAGTCATTTACTATTTCCAGAGCTTCTTTTTCCTGCAGTATTTCTTCTGTTAAGCGGCCAGCTTCAGTTTTTAAGCCTTTTACTATTACTGTTTTTAAATCAGCCTTAGAGTTATTATCTCTGCTGTTTTCAGCGGCTGCTTTCGAATCATTATCACTCTCATTTTCAGCCATATATTCAATATATTGAGCTGCTCCCGGGTCAAGATTATTTAATACAGCAGCAGCCTTAACTGCCGCCATCATTTCCTGATCATTGGGATCAATAATCGGCAGGTTTAAACCCTGATAGAGGGCCATACTCAAAAAAGTTCTGTTTAAAATCGGTCTTGCCGGCAGACCAAAGGAAACATTGGAAACCCCGAGAGTAGTTTTTACTCCAAGTTTTTCTCTAACCATCTTTAAAGCTTTAAGAGTTTCTTTAACTCCTTCCTGCTGGGCAGAAGCAGTTAATGTAAGACAGTCAATAATAATCTTATCCCTGCTGATTCCATATTCAGCTGCTTTTTTAACAATTCTTTCTGCAACTGCAAAACGTCCGGCAGCTGTGTCAGGAATCCCGTTATCATCCATGGTCAGTCCAATCACTGCTGCTCCATATTTTTTAACAGCTGGCAGGGTATTCTCAAGAACTTCTTTTTCTCCATTAACTGAATTGACTATTGCTGTTCCATTATAGTATCTTAAGGCCTCTTCTATCACCTCAGGGTCACTGGAATCAATCTGAAGGGGAATGTCTAAAATACCCTGTAGTTCCTTAATTACTTTAACCATCATTGCTTTTTCATCAATATCAGGCAGCCCGAGATTTACATCCAGGATATCTGCCCCAGCATCTACCTCTTCAACTGCAACCTTCAGAATATGATCCAAATCTTCGTTTCTTAGGGCCTGTTTAAAGGCCGCTTTACCGGTGGGATTAATCCTTTCTCCAACAACATTGACCCCATCCAGCTTAAGGTATTGAGAAGGCGAGCAGACAAGACTTTCTCTAGTGATTTTTCTTTTTTTAACCTTTTTATTTTTTAAATTCTCAGCAATTAGGGTAATAAAATCTTCATTGGTACCACAGCAGCCGCCTACAACAGCCAGACCTTTTTCGTATAATCTGGCCAGAGGTTTAAAATATTCCTCAGGAGAAATTTTAAAAACGGTTTCTCCTTCTTCAACTACCGGCAAGCCGGCATTTGCTTGCAGGATAACAGGCGTCTCAGAATACTTTAAAACCTCTTCCACCAGCGGCTCCAGCTTTTCCGGCCCCAGAGAACAGTTGAGACCAAGCCCGTCTACCCCCAGACCTTCTAAAACTGAAATCATAGAGCGGATGCTGCCCCCGGTAAAGGTGCGGCCGTCTTCTTCAAAGGTTAGGGTGCAGAATACAGGCAGATTAGAATTTTCCTTAGCTGCCAGTACAGCCGCCCTTGCTTCATAAAGATCAGCAATTGTTTCTATATGTATTAAATCTGCTCCGTATTCAACTCCCACCAGCACCTGCTGCTGGTAAAGATTATAGGCTTCATCAAAAGTTAAGCTGCCCATCGGTTCTAAAAGTTCTCCTAGAGGACCCATATCAAGAGCAACTGCTGCCTCAAGCCCGGATTCCATTACCGCTGCTTTTGCATTCTCAACTCCTGCTGCAATTACTTCCTCAACTGAATAATCAATCTCCTCCATTTTTAGGGCATTGGCTCCAAAGGTATTGGTAGTTAAAATCTCAGCCCCGGCTTTAAGATAACTTTTATGAATATCTATTATTTCTTTGCTTTTTTCTATATTTAATTTTTCCGGA
>QBLP01000396.1 GCA_003070825.1 Halanaerobium sp.
GATATACCTATAATAAATAAAAGAATATCGGTAACCCCTATTGCTCAGGTGGCGGCGGCCAGTAATGATCCCGATTACATAGAGTTTGCCAGAACTCTGGATAAGGCTGCTAAAGAGGTTGGAGTTGATTTTATTGGTGGTTTTTCTGCTCTGGTTCACAAAGGAATGACTGCAGCAGATAAAAAACTTATTGCTTCTATCCCGGAAGCTCTGGCCCAGACAGAAAGAGTCTGTTCTTCGGTAAATATTGGCACAACCAGAGCCGGTTTAAATATGGATGCAGTAGCTAAGATGGGAAAAATAGTTAAAAAATCTGCTGAACTTACAGCTGACAACGGTGGAGTTGCAGCCAGCAAATTGGTAGTTTTTGCAAATGCTCCTGAGGATAATCCATTTATGGCCGGAGCCTTCCATGGAGCTGGAGAAGGCGAATGTATGATAAATGTAGGTATCTCCGGTCCGGGGACAGTAAAGGCTGCTCTGGAAAAAGTAGAGGGTGAATCATTTGATCTTGTGGCAGAAACAATTAAAAAGACAGCTTTTAAAATCACCCGTATGGGACAGCTTGTTGCTAAGGAGGCTTCCGAGAAGCTGGGAGCAACCTCCGGTATTGTTGATCTTTCTCTGGCACCTACTCCGGCGGTTGGAGATAGTGTTGCCAGAATTTTAGAAGAAATAGGAGTTGAAGTTGCTGGAGCTCATGGAACAACTGCAGCTTTAGCTCTGCTGAATGATGCAGTTAAAAAGGGAGGAGTAATGGCCTCTTCTCATGTAGGTGGTTTAAGCGGAGCCTTTATTCCGGTTAGTGAAGATTCAGGAATGATAGAAGCAGTAGAAAAAGGAGCTTTAAGTTTAGAAAAATTAGAAGCAATGACTGCTGTCTGTTCTGTTGGGCTGGATATGATTGCTCTTCCCGGGAGAACTGAGCCAGAAACAATTTCGGCCATTATTGCTGATGAAGCTGCAATTGGAATGGTTAATAATAAAACAACTGCTGTCCGGGTTATACCTGTTCCAGGAAAAGATGTTGGAGATGAGGTAGTTTACGGTGGGCTTTTCGGTAAGGCTCCAATAATGAAGGTCAGCGATTATTCCAGCAGTGATTTTATTGCCCGTGGTGGTAGAATACCGGCTCCACTTCAGAGTTTGAAAAATTAATCAAAAAATTTAATAGTGAAATATTAGTGGCTTATCTCAGCTGTTCAGAGTTATTATCTGGGCAGCTGATTTTTTTATTAAAAAATAATATTCAAAATAAAAAATAACTAAATCTTATTAATAAAAATCTGACTAATATTAAAAATTTTAGTTAATATTGGTTGTATAATTAATGTTGTGAAGAAAAAACTGTAAATCTAAAAAAATCTAAATAAAAAAGGCATTTGCCTGGCTCCGTTGAATTAAATAGTTACAACACCAAAAATTCAATAAAGGAGTCAAGCAAATGCATAATAAGTTTATCAC
>QBLP01000397.1 GCA_003070825.1 Halanaerobium sp.
CAGTTTCCTTAATTGGGAGCTGTGTTTTTATTTTGCAATGATTTTTAAACTGATTTTTATATAATATTCTAAATTAATTTCAAAATTATAAGGAGCTGAGCAAAATGACTCAAATGACAAAAGCAATTAATGGTGAAATAAGTAAAGAGATGAGGATGGCAGCAGCGGAGGAAGGGGTGGCTGCAGAATTTATTTGTCAAGGAATTGCTGCAGGAACTATTGTTATACCGGCAAATGTTAACCACAAAAATTTAAAGGCAAAGGCCTTTGGCAGAGGTTTAAAAACTAAGGTTAATGCTAACTTTGGTACTTCTGAAGATTATGATTCTATTGAAGCTGAGTTAAAAAAATTGGAGGCAGCAGTTAAAGCTGGAGCAGATGCAGTTATGGACCTCTCTACGGGAGATAAAATAAAAGAAACTAGAGCAGCTATACTAAAAAATGCTGAAGTTCCTGTCGGAACAGTCCCTATTTATCAAGCGGCTGTAGAAACAGTTAAGTCAGGACGGGGAATAATTGAGATGAAAGTTGAAGAATTATTTGAAGTGATTAAAGCTCAGGTTGAAGAAGGGGTAGATTTTATTACAGTCCACTGCGGCTTGACTTTAGAAACTTTAAGACATCTGGCGGCTGAAGGAAGAGTAACCGATATTGTCAGCCGGGGTGGATCGTTTATGGCAGCCTGGATGCTCCATAATAATCAGGAAAATCCACTTTTTGAGTATTATGACCGCTTGCTTGAAATCTGCTATAAAAACGATGTAACTTTAAGTCTTGGTGATGCTCTCCGTCCGGGCAGTCTGGCAGATGCTACAGATCGAGCTCAGATCCATGAACTTTTAGTTCTGGGTGAACTGGTAGATAGAGCTCGCGAGGCGGAAGTCCAGGTGATGGTGGAAGGACCAGGCCATGTACCCTATGATCAGATTGAAACAAATATCAAACTGCAGAAAGAACTCTGCAAAGAGGCTCCATTTTATGTGTTAGGACCTTTAGTTACAGATATTGCAGCTGGTTATGACCATATTACAGCAGCAATTGGCGGCACAGCAGCGGCAGCGGCGGGGGCGGATTTCCTCTGTTATGTTACCCCGGCTGAACATATTGGCTTACCTGATATTGAAGATGTGCGGGAAGGAGTAATTGCCTGCAAAATTGCAGCTCATGCTGCAGATATTGCAAAAGGAGTTAAGGGGGCAAAGGAGAGAGATAATCAGATGGCAGCCGCCAGAAAAAAATTAGATTGGGAAAAGCAGATTGAGCTGGCCCTGGCGCCAGAAAAATTAAAAGAATCAAGAGCAGCCCACAACCAGACTTTAAAGGAAGAAGATGCCTGTACAATGTGTGGTTCTTATTGTGCGATGAAAATAGTAGATCAGCAGCTTAGTTAAATAATATTTCTGTCTCTTATACACATCT
>QBLP01000398.1 GCA_003070825.1 Halanaerobium sp.
ATACTGGTATAATAAAAGTTAGTGTTAAAAATTAGGAGTGAGTCTAATGGAAAAAGAAATATATCTAGATAATGCGGCAACTACTAAAGCACTGCCGGAAGTAACAGCTGCTGTAGTAGATGCTTTAGAGAATAATTATGCAAACCCGTCTTCTCTGCATCGTTTTGGTCTGAAATCAGAAAAGATTTTAAAAAACAGCAGAAAAACTATAGCTGACTATCTTGGCGTCAGATCAGAAGAGATCATCTTCACATCTGGCGGCACAGAAAGCAACAATCTGGCCATTAGAGGAATAACAAAAGCATATGGGAATCGGGGCAGACATCTAATTACTTCCCCCATTGAACATTCTTCTGCAGCTGAACTTTTTAAGGCTTTAGAAAGTGAAGGCTGGCAGGTAGATTCAGTTAATGTTGATCGGGGAGGACATGTTGACCTGGAACATTTGATAAATTTAATTACCGAAGAAACAATTTTGGTCAGCATTATGCAGGTTAATAACGAGCTGGGGACTATTCAGCCCATCAAAAAAATTGCTGAAACTATTAAAGAAAAAAATCCACTCAGCTTTTTTCATGTAGATGGAGTTCAGGCCTTTGGAAAAATATACAGCAATTTAAGCCAGTGGCCGGTCGATCTTTATTCAATTAGTGGTCATAAAATCCATGGTCCTAAAGGAATAGGTGCTTTATATATTAAGAAGGGCACTAATTTAAAACCTCTGGTCTACGGTGGGGGGCAGGAGAGAAACTTGCGCTCCGGAACAGAAAATATCCCGGGGATTGCTGGACTGGGGGAGGCAGTAAAAAAACTACCTCAGCTTTCAACAGCAGAAAACGCTGATCAATATTTAGCCAAAAAAAGAAAATATCTGCTGAACTCTCTGCAGAAAATTGAAGAAGTAGTAATTAATTCTCCAGCAGCTGGAGCTCCTCATATTATTAATTTTTCTTTACCTGGTATCAAAGGAGAAACTATGCTGCATGCACTGGAAAATCAGGGAATCTATATCTCAACCGGATCAGCCTGTTCTTCCAGTAAAAAGGGAAGCAGAATTATCAATGCCTGCGGTCTCTCTCAACAAAGAAGTGAGAGTGCTCTGCGGGTAAGTTTTTCTTTATGCAGAAAGTGATCAGATTGAAAAGATTGTTGCGAGGTTGGTCAATGTGCCGGGAATCATCTCTTTAAGTCCGGCTCAGAGATTGCGAATTGGCAAAAAAATAGCTGATTTTGATGATCAGGATTTTGAAAAATTAAAAAATAAAGCGGTTAAGCTTTTTAAATCCGAAGTCTCGAACTATCCGACTACTTTTAAAATGGAAACTACCAGAGCAGATAAGTCTTTTCCGATTGAAAGTCCTGAGCTCAATCGAGAACTTGGGGGAGAGATTTTAAGAGAGGTTGAAGGTCCAGATACTCCCCTCAGTGTTGACGTCCATCAGCCTGAACATCTTTTTGAAGTTGAAATCAGAAGGGGCAAAATTTATCTTTTCATCAGGCGAGAAGCTGGCCCGGGTGGATTACCTGTTAAATCATCGGGAAAAGCATTACTTCTACTATCTGGTGGAATTGACAGTCCGGTGGCTGGCTGGCTGGGATTAAAAAGAGGTTTATCTTTAAATGCTGTTTATTTTGATTCTCCTCCTTATACTTCTGAGCGGGCAAAAGAAAAAGTAATCGACCTGGCAAAAGTTTTAAGCCGTTATGGTGGAGAAATAAAATTGCAAATTCCTTATTTTACAGAAATCCAGCAGGAAATATTAAAAAAATCACCGCGCAGATATACTGTAACTATTATGCGCCGAATGATGATTAGAATTGCCAACCGACTGGCAGAAATAAATAACGAACTGGCTCTAGTGACCGGAGAAAGCCTGGGCCAGGTAGCAAGCCAGACCTTAGAAGGACTGCGCTCATCTGATGAAGTTGCTGAATTCCCAGTTCTTCGTCCTTTAATCACAATGGATAAAAATGATATTATTGCTCTGGGAAAAAAAGTTGGTACTTATGAGATCTCAATTAGACCTCATGAAGACTGCTGCACTATTTTTGTTCCGGATAACCCGGCAACTCAGCCCAAACTTGATACTATTCACTTTGGAGAAGAAGATTTAGAAATTGAAAAACTAGTAGATAGGGCAGTAGAAAAAATGGAAGTCATTACAATTAATGAAGGTGCAGAATAACACCGATTAATTATTCCACCCAGCAGAAATCCGGTCTCACTCTTTAAGTATTTAAACTGTCTCTTATACACATCT
>QBLP01000069.1 GCA_003070825.1 Halanaerobium sp.
AGATGTGTATAAGAGACAGGTTAGAGCCTGAATCAGAATAATCTGATCTCCAAATTTCGAGTTTAATAATTCTTTGAGCTTTTGATTTTTAGAATACAGTCCAAAAAACTCTAAAATTATAAGCTTGAATTTTAACATCTGAGCCAGCTCCAGCAGTGATTTTAATTTAGAAAGGCTCCAGTCCAAAATTCCACCTGATGTTGATTCATCACTGACCAGCAAATAATCAATTGTATTTTCCTCCAGATAATCCATTAGACTATCATAATCAGCAGGACTCAGATGAAAATTAGACTTAGAATCCTTACCAGAACTAATCTGATTAGATTCAACTTGAAAATCAGAATTTGAAAAGTTCTCTCCTTCTGAATCAAAAAGAGTATTAAATTCCGAAATATTATTTCCACTGATAAAAAGTAGCTCAGCTTCATTTGTAATTACTGAATTAAAAATCTCTTTTAATTCCACTTGTGAACTGTAAAATAATGTATTTTTATTTAAATCTGAATTTTGATCCTGCAGCAGCTTAAAATAGGCATTATCTGGCTGACACTCTGCAAAAACATTCCCCTGGAGATTGGAGTAAAAACGATCAAAGATTAAATCCCAGGAATACTCCTCTAAGAATTCTTTTTCACTTTCTGCACCACTGAAGTCAATAACTTTAGTTGGAGCAGAAAAGTTTTTAGAGCTTAAAATCCTCAGGCGCTGGTCATTTCCATTACTTTTTAAAGCTGCAGCAGGAGCTATATAACTCCCACTGCCTTCTTTTTTATAAATTAAATTCTCAGCTGCCAGAAGATCATAAGCTTTAACAACAGTTTCCGCATTAACAGAAAGTCGGGAAGCAAGCCGTCTAATTGACGGCATTTTAGTATCTGGTGTATATTTATCAGCTAATATCTCAGCTCTAATCGCCTCATAGATCTGAGTATATAAATTTTCTTCTCCATCTCTTTTTAATTCGATATCGAACATTTAGCTTCCCTCCATTAATTTATTTATATTTTCTTCAATAACTATACAACTAAGTTAAGATGATTTAAAGAATTAAACGTTTGCTTTTCGACGCCTGAAAAACTTAATAACTTCATTTAAGATTAAAAATAAAACACTGGAAACTAAAATCCTGCTCCAGGCGGTTATTCCTACCCCAGCAAAACCGAGAAAATCATTTATAAATGGAATATAAACTACTCCTAAAACTAATCCAATTGAAATCAAAATAGCATATATAATTTTTGGATTATTAAAGAAACATTTAGAAAAAATACTCTTATATTCATATCTTAAAGACATAATATTTATCCACTGCAGACAGGCTACAGTTAAATAACTGATTGTTGTCGCCTGAGCATATAATTTTCCGCCTTCACTAACAGCTTGAATTCGCCCATCAATAAAGGAATAGAAATTGAAGTAGGCAAATCCTCCAATTACTAAAGCCATAAAGGCAAACCTGCTGAAACTTTTTTTATTAACAATATGATCATCCTGACTTCTCGGCGGTGAGCTCATTATCTGTTCTGACGCCGGGTCAAAAGTATAAGCTGTTAATGGTAAAATTTCAGCTAATAGGTCAATTGATAGAATCTGGATAGCCAGAATTGGAATTGGTAAGTCAAAAAGTGCTGCTGCAATTAGTCCGAGCAGAACCAGTGTTAATTCCGCACCGTTAGCGGTTAATGTTCCCAGAATAGTTTTCTTTAAATTATTATAAATAGTCCTACCTTCTTTAATCGCATAAACTAAAGTTGGATAGCTGTCATCTAACAGAATCAACTCTGAGGCCTCTTTGGAAACATCTGTACCCATCTGGCCCATGGCTACCCCAATATGAGCACTCTTTAAGGCTGGAGCATCATTTACTCCATCACCGGTCACAGCCACAATTTTCTGCTGTTCTTTTAAATTCTTAACAATCCTCAATTTATTTTCTGGTGAAACTCGAGAAAATATAAGTGATTCGTTTTCTTCCATAGTCTGCCGCAATTCCTCTTCACTCATTGACTCTAAATCTTTACTGGTAAATACAGGGACATCCTCATCATTAACAGAAAGGCTGATTTCTTTACCAACAGCCTGAGCTGTGATTGCATGGTCACCTGTCATGATATAAGTATCAATATGGGCATCATGTGATTCCTGAATGGCTTCTTTAACGCCTTCTTTAGGAGGGTCGATCATAGCTACCATTCCAAGAAAAATAACATCTCTTTCAATCTCTTCTAAAACATAGTCAGTTTCATCATCTTCCAGTTTGCGGTAGGCCACTGCTAAAACCCGCATTGCATTTTTGGAATACTTTTCATTTAATTTATTTAATCTTTCTTTATCTTCATCAGTGATTTCTACAACTTCACCATCTTTTAGAATATGCTTGGTGACAGAAAGTACACTCCCTAAAGCACCCTTCATTTTAAGATAATTTCCATCTTCAAATTCTCTAATCGAGCTCATCCGCTTACGGTCAGAATCAAAGCTGAACTCATGTAATTCAGGATTTTCTTCATCTTCTTTTGGTGAGCGGGTACCTAATTTAGTAGAAAGAGTAATTAGAGCAGCTTCTGTTGGATCACCAATTGCATACCAGCCCGGATGTTCCTCATCAGGCTCATGAATTTCTGCATTGGAAGCCATTGTTGCAGCATCAAAGATAATTTCCATTTCGGCAATTTCTTCTTCAGTCAGCGGCTCGCCATCTTCACCCAGTAAATCTCCTTCAGGTTCATAGCCTAGTCCACTGACATCATACTCCTTGCCATCAAAATAGACCTTTTTAACTGTCATTTCATTTTTTGTCAGGGTACCTGTTTTATCTGTACAGATAACATTTGTTGAACCAAGGGTTTCAGCAGAAGATAATTTTTTAACTACTGCATTCTCCCCCGCCAGTCTTTTTACTCCTTGAGAGAGGGCTACTGTAACCTGCATTGGTAATGCCTGTGGCACAACAGCTGCTGCTACTCCGAGAGCATAAATTAGAGCAAAATTAATTCCATAACCTCGATAAATACTTACACCAAAAAGTGTGAGTCCAACTACAACGGCAAAGATACCAATTCGATTGGCCACTGTATGCAGCTCATCCTGAAGAGGAGAGCGGGATTTATCCTCTTCCTGAGTCATAGAAGCAATTTTACCCATTTCTGTGTCCATACCGGTTCTAACAACAACCCCCTTCGCGGAACCAGAGGCAACTGTTGTTCCCAGATAGGCCATGTTATCACGATCAGCCAGAGGTCTTTCTTCTTCGATATGATTTGACTCTTTCTCCTGAGGCATTGATTCACCGGTCAGAGAAACATCGTTAGTCCGTAAATTAAAGGCTTCAATAATCCTTAAATCTGCAGGAATTTTATCTCCTTCTTCCAGACTGACAATATCTCCAACAACTAACTCTTCTTGTGGTATTTCTCCAATCTGGCCATCTCTAATAACTTTGGAAGGAGACTTAACCAATTTATTTAAAGAATCCATAATTTTTTCAGCTTTATATTCCTGCATAAAGCCAATTACAGAGTTAACTATAGCAATCAAAAACATTACTGATGCATCACGATAACTTCCAATTATTAGTGACATTACAGCCGCAATTAAAAGTAAGATTACCAGTACATCTTTAAACTGCTGTAAAAATATTATAAATAACGACCTTTTTTTTGATGCTTCGAGAATATTTTTACCATCTCTCTGCAGCCTTTTTTCTGCTTCAGACTGGCTCAAACCCTGAATACTGCTCTCTAGATCTTTCACAACATCTTTTGCTTTTTGTCTGTAAAATTCTTTTTCTGCCATATGATCACCTCTTATATATTTTGAGTAAATATTAAACTTACTGTAAAATTTTGAGCTAATTATTCAGCCAGAGCTGAAACTAATTCTCTGCAGTAGGCAGGAATATCTTTAACAACTCTGCCCCAAACAATATTACCATCTCTAAAGGCTGGCTTATCAACCCAGGTGCCCCCTGCATTTATAATATCATCTTTAATTCCTTCAGACCCAGTAGCTCTACCGCTGATGATTCCAGCCGAAATTCCAACCAGACCGGCATGACAGATTAAGCCAATGATTTTTCCTGCCTCATAATTTTTGCGAACCAGTTCCACTACATTCTTATCTCTTCTAATTTTATCAGGAGTCCAGCCACCAGGAACTAAGACCCCATCATATTCTTCATCCAAAACCTCTGCTGCTGTAAAATCAGCCTTTTTGGTCAGGCAGCCGTGTTTGCTTGAGTATTCTTTATTCTTTTCCATTCCTATTACATCAACATTAGCTCCTTCTTCTTTTATCCGCATATATACAACCCAGAACTCTAAATCTTCATAGCCCGGACCAATTAACATTGCAATATTTTTTCCTTTTAATTTCACTTCAAACCACCTCTCTAATGTATTATTTTAGTATTTATAGATAATAATAACATCAAACATTAACTATTTAAGTTAAAAGCTTACTAATTTATCTTAAAATTTTCCACCTGAAAATATTTTTCTCGCTCTTCTTTATTTCCGGTTTCCTTTGCCAGTCGATAAATTTTGTGGTTTAAAAACTTTTTATCTTCCTGCTCCAGTACATTTTTATCAAAACCACCCAGAATATAGTGGCTGAATTTCCAGACCTGTTCTTTAATCTCTTTTGGACTTCCTTCAGCAATAATCACCAGAGCATCAATTATTGAACCGGCAACAGATACATCCTGATTACCGTAGTGGCTGAGCTGATAAAATGTTTTATAAAGCAGATCCCAGAATGAAATATCCTCCAAAATAAAACAGAGCTCATCTTTTTCATTGTAATAATAAGTATTTTCTAAATTGGCAACTGCAATTCTTGATAAAACCCAACCCAGCTGGTTAATACAGAAGATAGCCGTATTTGGATCATTAATTCCGGGAGAAATTGCCCTTAAAGCAACTTCAGTTAATTTTAAAAGACCAAATTCAATATCATTTTTCTTGCTTCTTTCATTGCTGATTGCCAAATTACCAAGAATTTTATTTTTTATTTCTTCAAGTTTTTCTTCACTGAATCTCTCGGCTTCTTCATTCAGCTGCCAGAATTTAAAAACAATTGTATTTTCAGTTACATAGTCACCAATCATTTTTTCGGCCCTGATAATAATATCATATTCATCCGCCAGTTTAGTCAGCTCAATATCATAAATAACCTGAATATATCCGCTCTGCTTAGGGTGAACTTCACAGGATTTGCGATCAAGTTTTTCCTTTAAATTATCAGGCGGGTCATTACGAATCTGATCATTGCTGTTATTTCTTGCCTCGATTTTATCAACAATCTCAATAACTTCCTCCTTTAAACTTTCAATTAAGAGATTGACCTGAACAGAGTTTGCAGCATGATGAATAAAATAAACAAAATAACCAAGACATACAATCGCCACAATAACCCCAATCATTGCTGAAAAAATAATCGACTCTCCACTTCCCTGCAGACTATCATCTATAAATAACAGGGTTAAAATTGAATAAATAAAACCAGCAATAAAAATTCCCAATACCTTTAAGGTCACTTTATTTTTAAGAAAGTCCTGCATTGTTCGCGGGGAAAACTGAGAAGAATACATAGTCAGCACAACCATAATTGTTGAAAAAGAAACTGTAATCATCGCAAAAAGTGAGCCAGCTATGGTAGATAAAATTGTTTTTGAAAGATCATAAGATGTAAAAAAATATGATGGCAGTACATTTATCAAAGTATTTGTATATTGATATTCAATAAAGATTACAGCTATTGAAAGTAGAGTAGCAGAAATAGCATAAATTGATGGGATAAAGTATATTTTATTTTCTATATTGTGCAGGAATTTAAGCTTCAAAACTGCCACATCCTCTTTTTAATATATTATTAAAATAATTATTTAGAACTTAGTAATTCTAATTTTCCTTCTACCATTTAATTTCAACATAATTACTAAATCTCCTTTTTTTCTTAGTAAAAGTTGATAATAATTATTATTTTGCTTATAATTAATTTAAAGCGTAAATTAAGATAATAAATTGGAGGCTGATAAAATGAAATATGTTAAATTAAATTCTGGAGATCAGATGCCGCTTTTGGGTCTGGGAACCTGGCAGTTGAGAGGACAGGAATGTACAGCTTCAGTTAAAGAAGCTATCGATATCGGCTATAATCATATTGACACTGCAGATGGTTATGACAATCATCAGACAGTTGCTAAAGGTATTAAAGAAAGTGGTGTAAATAGAGAAGATTTATTTATTACCTCTAAAATCAAACCTGAAAACTTACATTATGAAGATATAAAGGCAGATGCCCAAAGATTTTTAGATGAACTGGGGATTGAGTATCTTGATCTGATTTTAATTCACTGGCCAAATAAAGATATTCCTTTAAAAGAAAGCTTAAAAGCTCTAAAAGAAGTTAAAGATGAAGGGCTGGCCCGCAATATAGGTGTTAGCAACTTTACAATAAATCACCTTAAAGATGCAATGGAGATTGAACCTGACTTAGTTGCAGTAAATCAGGTAGAATTTCATCCTACCCTATATCAAAAAGAACTGCTTGATTTCTGTCAGGAAAATGGAATTGTATTGACAGCCTACAGTCCGCTGGCCAGAGGAGAGGTTTTTGAAAATGAAGTAATCAAAGAGCTGGCAGAAAAATATGAAAAGTCAGCTTCTAAACTGGCTTTAAAATGGTTAATTGAGAAAGATGTTGTGGCGATCCCTAAGGCAAGTTCCAGAGAACATTTAGAAGCTAATTTTGACCTTTTTGACTGGGAACTTCCGGGTGAAGTTGAAGACAAAATGAATCAGCTGAATCAAAATAACCGTTTGATTGATCCCGACTGGGGAGAATTTGATTATTAAAAACAATTGGTACCGGGTACCTGGAAATTTTATCCATGTACCCGGTACCAATCACAATTATCAAGACAGCATAACCTTTGTTATTTCAGCTTTTAAAGTTTTAAACTCCTCTTTTCGATCCTGTATTTTCACTTGAAAAGAATCATTAATTTTTATATTTATCTTATTAAAAGGCAGTGGGATCTTTAAATTATCCCATCTGTTTTTTAGCTTAATGCTGTGCTTTACATCTATAGTTAGAGGTAGTATCTTTCTTTTTGAAAAAAGTGCCATAATCAATGCAAAATCCTTAATTTCTTGAGCAGGTCCTAGTGGTCCATCAACTGAAAGCACAAGATTGGCATTATTTTTTCTATTAATTTTATTTTTTAACTGAAATATATAATTGCCATCACCAGCCAGGTCAGGTAACCTCATCACATCATAGCCAAAATATTTACTAATTCGGCTAATAACTCCTCCCCGCTTATTTTTGGTTGTCACAATGTTTAACCTCTTTCCTTTTAAAAAGGGATAATAAGAATAGCTGTCACCATGCCAGATAAAAAGAATAAATTTGTCTGGATGCTCAGTTTCTAAATACTCTAGTTTCCCACTTCTTTCAACTTTACTTGTTTTATAAACAAAATCAATATAATAATATAAACAGGCACTAATAATTTTTTCTTTTAACTGACTTAACATCTCCATAATAACACCTCTGTTATGGATTATATTACATATTTGAACCAGGTACAAGTGATTTTTATCACTTGTACCTGGTTCAAATAAATAATAAATAAATACACACTTGTTAAATATCGCTTGATTTTATATAATAAAATTAAGTCAGATTAAATTTTTAGAATATTTATAAAATCTTATTTAACTAAGAGAGGGGTTTTAGCATGTATGGTCAAAAAACTATAGAAGAATTTTTAGATGACTTAAGTTCAAGTAACTCAATTCCCGGTGGCGGCAGTGCTGCTGCTTTAAGTGGAGCACTAAATGCGGCAGTTGTCAGCTTTATTGCCAACCTGACAATCGGTAAGAAAAAATATAAGGAAGTTGAGGCAGAAGCTAAGGAAATTTTAGCCGAAAGTGAAGAGTTAAAAAAAGAAATGCTATTAATGATCGATCAGGATAGTAAAATTTTATCAAATATTTTAGACAGCTACAAGGCTGGAAATCAAGATAAAGTTCAGTCTGTCTGTCAGGATGCAGTTGAATTTTCGATGGATATGACTAAAAAAGCAGTTAGACTAATGAGACTCAGCCTGGAAATTAGTGAAATTGGTAATAGAATGCTGGCCAGTGATTTCGAAGTGGCAGCCTACATAGGAGATGCTGCAGTTGGAAGTGCAATTGCCAATGTTAAAATTAATCTTAAAAGCCTGGATAATGAGGAATATAAAGAAAATATAAAAAAAGAATATCTTAAATTAAAAGAAGAAAGTTCCCGACTCAAAGAAGAAATTATTGAACTGCTCTTATTAAAGAAGTAAAGGAACTAAAAGCTGAAACAGGAGCTGCTCCTCACCTAATTGTTCTGCAGTATGGTGAAGACGCTGCCAGTAAAGCCTATGCAGGTAGAATAGAAAAAAATTGTGAAGCGATAGGGATTGAATTTGAATATCAGCAGTTTATTGATCAACCAGAAAAATTTAAAGCCCGTCTTAAAAAAGCAAATGAAGATGATCAGATAACTTCAATTATGGTTCAGCAGCCCCTTCCCGCTGAATTAAAGGACAGCCTGGAAATGATAAATCCTCAAAAAGATATAGAAGGTATCACATCTGCTTCTTTAGGCAAACTTTTTGTTGGCTTAGAAACTCTAAATCCAGCTACAGCTGAAGCCTGTATGGAGATCTTAGATTACTACGATATTCCAATTAAAGGTCAGCGGGCTGTAGTTGTCGGCAGAAGTAATATTGTCGGTAAACCGGTCTCAATTTTATTACAGCAAAAACACGCTACTGTAACAATGTGTCATTCCCGCACTAGAGATTTAGAATGGGAGCTAAAAAATGCTGACATTGTAGTAGCTGCAGTTGGTAGAGCAGAGATGATAAAAGGAGAAATGTTAAATAAAGACTCTATAGTCATCGATGTCGGCACCAATTTTATCGAAGGAAAACTACTTGGTGATGTTGATTACGATTCAGCCGCAGAAAAGGTGAAAGCAATAACTCCTGTACCAGGTGGAGTGGGAACAGTTACCAATCAGGTTTTAATGCGCAATATTGTTAAATCATTTAAAAATCTGAATCAGATTAAATAATATTTGAATATAATCTTTAAAGGCCCTGCTTAAAAATTCAGCAGGGCCTTTTATTCTGTCCGGTAAATTTACTGCTTCATGTCCATTGAACTAATACCAGACAGTTAGAAATTATAATTAATTATATTCCGTTTTTATCTTTACTCAGTGATTAACTCTAAAGGTACTGGAGTATATTCGTCAACTTCTTCTCCATTTGCTACCTTAATTGCTGTTTCTACAGCCATTTCACCCATTAATCCTGGTTTTTGAGCAACAGTTGCTGCCATCTTACCTTCTTTTACAGCTTCTCTTGCATCATCAACAGCGTCAAAACCAACAATCATAATCTCATCCGAACGACCAGCTGCTGCAATAGCTTCCATTGCACCTAAAGCCATGTTGTCATTGTGAGCAAATACAGCGTCGATTTCTGGATTACCCTGGAGAATATTTTCCATAACAGTCATACCTTCTGCCCGGTCAAAACCGGCAGGCTGTCTGGCGATAACTTCCATACCTGGATACTTATCCATTGCCTGGTTAAATCCTTTACCTCTATCTCTAGCAGCAGAGGTTCCTGGAATACCCTGAAGTTCTACAACTTTACCTTCTTTGCCCAACTGTTCAGCTATAAATTCTCCAGCCATTTCTCCACCAGCAACGTTATCAGAAGCAATATGGCTTGTAACTTCAATACCTTCAGCTGCCCGGTCAACTGTGATTACAGGTACTCCTGCATCTTTAGCAGCTGTAATTGCAGAAACTACAGCATTTCCATCAACAGGGTTTACAATTAGAACATCAATCTGTTTAATCAATAAGTCTTCAACACTGCTCAACTGAGCTGCAGCATCATTCTGCGCGTCAACTGTTAAAATTTCTACACCCATCTCTTCTGCCATAGCTTCAGCACCATCTTTTAGGTCAACAAAGAATGGATTATTTAGAGTCGAAATAGCCAGGCCAAGCTTAATATCCTGAGCTGCAGCACCTGCAGAAAGTCCTACCACCAACATTAAAGATAAAGCTAATACAATAATTTTTCTCATTTTTTTATTCCTCCTCACTAGCATTGCATAAAAATATTTAAGCATTGTCAAATTTAAGTTATTGAGAACATATACTATCTACAGAATATTCAGTCACTACCTTATCCTTTTTT
>QBLP01000399.1 GCA_003070825.1 Halanaerobium sp.
CGGCAGAAGTTCCAAAAAGTTTCCATCTAAAAATTTCTTTAGATTTTGATTATAATAATCAAATACTCTTTTCCGCTGAGCAGTAATATAATCAATCTCCTGCAGCTGGGCAAATAAAAGTGCCATCAATATATCTGATGGCAGATAACTTGAGCCCTCACCAACCCAGCTGTATTTATCGATTTCTCCTCTTAAAAAACGGGACCGATTTGTTCCTTTTTCCCTAATGATTTCTGCTTTTTTTATCAGTTCATCCTGCTTAGAGTTAATAACTAAGGCTCCCCCTTCACCACTGACAAAATTTTTGCTGCCGTGAAAGCTGTAACAGCCAAAATCTCCCATGCCACCTGCAGGCTCTCCCTTATAAAAACTATTAACTGCATGAGCAGCATCTTCAATAACATAGATATCATTTTCTGCTGCGATTTCCCTAATCTGATCCATTTCACAGCTGACCCCGGCATAGTGAACCGGAATAACAGCCTTTGTTTTATTTCCAGAGCATGAGTAGCTGAAGTAGTCATTAAAACTCTATTTAGATCAAACTTTTCTTCCAGAAATTCACTGACCCTGGCTGTATAATATCCATCACCACTTATACTGCCTCTTTGAAGGGCATCAGTTATATATTCGTTTTCTTTTCCACTCAGATAAGTTTTATTAAAATCAATTTTCAACATAAATTACTCCGCTCCAAACTTTCAGGCTCTCAATTTTTACTTAATAACAGATATGTCTGCCCAATTTTTTAAAGTTCGCGATAAAATCTCTTACATCATCAGATAAAAACTCTGCTTTTTTATTAATCATATAAATATCATAATCAAGATCATAATCAGTAATTCTGGAGACATTAATTTCTTTAGCACTAAATTCATCTCGAACTGCATTATATGGTACAAAAGCAACTCCATAACCTTTGCGGACCAGAGTCTTTATTGCTTCTGTAGAATCCAGACGTGATATAATTTCTATCTCGGAAAAATTATGACCAACATCTGCCAGCACCTCTTTGAAATTCTCCTTTATTATACAGTCTTCTTTTAAAATCACAAATTTATGATCCAGAATTTCCTCCAGCTTCACCTTTTCCGGCAGATCAAATGCAGGTGGTGAAATAAGCACTACTTTTTCGTTAATTACCTCTTCAGAGTGAAGCTCTTCAGCCTGGGCCGGATGAGTTGTAAACCCAATTTCGCAGATATCACTTAGAACATCCTGCTCTATTTTATCTGAAGAAGCGGCGACCAGATTATACTTATGATTTGGAAACTTAAACTGCATATTTAAAATTGCACAGGGAAGACAGTAAGTAGCAATAGTATATTCTCCCTCAATCTTTATTTCCTGATTTTCCTGTTCGTTTAAATCCGAAAGCATCTTATTATAGGTTCGGATAATATTATCTGCATATTTTAATACTACCTCACCTGAATTGGTCAGCTTTACTCCTCGATTGCTGCGGATAAAAAGTTCTTTTCCCAGTGAATCTTCAAGTTTTTGAATCTGCTGACTCAAAGCAGGCTGAGATATGTGAGAATTATTTGCAACTTTGGAGATGCTTTTTACTTCTGCAATCTCCTGAAAATATTTTAAGCTTTCAATATGCATAACTACACCCTCTCATTGACAGTTAATATAATTTAGAAAACACTGTTTTAAGC
>QBLP01000400.1 GCA_003070825.1 Halanaerobium sp.
AAAAATCCCCGCTTTCAGTTAAGAAAACGAGGCTTAAAATCAAATCTATTATTCTAAATTTATTCGCCACTGTTAGCCATTTTATTATCTATCTAAAATTTTTACCGCATTTTCCGCCGCTTTGACCAGCAGATTGTGGGCAGGATAAAAGGACTGATATGGCTGAGAAGAATAATTAAAGTCCAACAGCTGGTCCACATTCAGACCATACTGAACTGCCATAGTTATTTTGTCCACTTTATCTGTAACAGGCTCTCCACTTATTATCTGACCACCTAAAACTTTTCGGTCAGCCTGATTAACAATCAATTTAAGCTTTACATCTTTAGCAAAAGGCATAATTGGAAAAGCGGTTGTAAACTCAGCCTCAGCAGTTATAATATCATAGTTTTCAGCTGCAATTTTTTCTGTCAGACCGGTACCGCCGACAAAATAATCACCAACCTTAGTTGCCGCTCCATTATAAAAGCCAGTATATTTCCTCTCACTACCGAGCAGATTTGCTGCCAGAACTCTTCCCATTGCAACAGCATTTGTAGCCAGCTTACCTGAAATAACCTCACCAGTTATTCCACTTTCAAACTGAACACAGTCTCCCGCTGCATATACAGCTTCCAGATTTGTCTCCATTTTTTCATTTACCAGAATACCATCTCTGCCAATTTCTAAAGCAGTATCTCTTAAAAATTCAACATTGGGCTGCATTCCCACGGCAAAAATAACCAGATCACTTTCAATCTCCTGCTGACTGTCAAGCACAATTGAGCTTAAACTTGAGTCACCATCTAATTTTACAACTCTCTGATCTAAATATAAATTGATGCCCAGTTCTTTCAGCTCCTCTTCAGCCTGCTGTGAAATATCAGTATCAAGCATGTTTGGTAAGATTGAAGGCATCATATCAATTAAATTTGTATTGATTCCTTTTTCATTTAAAGCCTGGGCCAGCTCTATTCCTATCGCCCCGGCTCCAACAACCGAAACATTTTTCACCCCGTCGTCAAGAGTAGACAGGATTTGCTTTAAGTCATTTTCACTTTTAAAAGTCATTACTCCCTCAAGCTCTCTGCCCTCAATTGGAGGTAAAATCGGATCAGCTCCGGTAGCAATAATTAATTCATTGTACTGATACTCTTCATTTTTTTCAGTTTTAACTACTTTATTTTCAAAATCAATTTCTAGAGCCCGATCTCTAATTAAATCTGCCCCTGTCTCAGTAACAATCGCATCTGTTTTTAAAGTTTTCTCATAGGGTAGAAGATCTTCTATAACATAAGGCATCGCACAGTAGATCATCGAATGGTCTTCCGGTCTCATAATTCCAATTTCTCTTTTATTTTTTATATTCTTTGTCAGCGTAATTCCAGCAGGTCCTCCACCAATAATTAAAATATCATATTTCTGCAAAAATATCCCTCCGGTTAATTATATTTATTA
>QBLP01000070.1 GCA_003070825.1 Halanaerobium sp.
ACACGCGTAAGATCGTCGGCAGCGTCAGATGTGTATAAGAGACAGCCTTTAATGTTATGGCACAATCTCCGGTAGAAGTTACTACTCCTGAGAGAACCGGGATTTCAGTTAGAGATACAATTACAGGTAATTTTTCTGCTTTCAAAAAAGTAAATATACCTGCTGAAATAGGTGGGATTGTAGATCAAATTACAGTAAGTGTGGGAGATGATGTTAGTCAGGATCAAAAATTATTACAGTTAAACCAGGATAAACTAAATATTCAAATCAAACAGGCAGAGGCTGCTTTAGATGCTGCTAGAGCAAATTATCAGCAGCTTAAAAATGGAGCCAGCCAGGAAGAAATTAATAGAGCCCAGGCTTCTTATGATCAGGCTCAGGCTTCTCTGGAGGGGGCCAAGTCGAATTTAGAATTAATGAAAGAAATATATGAAGACAAAATTAGTTTAAAGCAGCAGCTTACATCTGCCGAGAGTCAGCTGGCAAATGCAGAACAGCAGTTAGCAAGTGCTCGCGAAAGATATAATCAGGCAGAAATTAATTTTGAACAGGCTGAACGAGAATATGAGAGAATGCAGTATTTATATGAAGAAAAAGTCATAACTGAAAAGCAGTTTGAAGGTGCTGAAAGTCAGTATAAAAATGCTAAATCTTCATTAAACACTGCTCAGATAGGTTTAGAACAGGCTAAAATTGGATATAATACTGCCCAACAGAGTTATAAATTAACAGAACAGACTTTTAATAATCCGACTCAGTTAAAACAGCAGCTGGAAAATGCTCGCAGTCAGGTTAAGTCTGCCCAGGCAGGTCTGGCAGTTGCTGAAGCAAATTTGGAACAGGTTAAAAAGGGAGCTACTCAAGAGCAGTTAAATGCGAGCCTGGCCCAGGTAAAACAGGCAGAAGCAGGTCTGGAGCAGGCTAAGCTCAGCCTGGAAAATTCTATAGTTAAAAGCCCAATTAAGGGAGTAGTCTCAGCAGTTAGAACAGAAGCTGGAGAAATTATTTCTCCAGGACAGCCGATAGTTACTGTTATTGATATTGATCAGCTTTATCTGGAAGTTTCAGTTACAGCAGCTACAATGAGCAGATTACAGGAGGGAGATCAGGTTAGAATTATTCCTGAAGCAATTAAAAATGAAGAGCTAACTGCAAAAATTGATACAATTAGTCCCGAAGCAGATCCGGCAAGTAAAAATTTCCCGGTAAAAATGCTGGTTGATAATTCAGCTCATCAAATAAAGCCAGGAATGTTTGCAGATGCAGTTTTTAGTGTGCAGTCTGCCGAAAATACACTGGTTGTTCCAATTTCAACAATAGTTGGTTTTGATTCAACAGAACCTCATGTTTATATTGTTGAAGACAATAAAGCTGTAAAAAAAGCAGTTAAGATTGGAATCGTGTCAGATAATTTAGTTGAACTAGTCTCCGGTGTAGAAGAAAATGATCAAATAATCCTTAAAGGTCAGAATAGACTAAGTGATGGAGAAGAAGTTGAGGTGATTAACTAATGAAAATCTCAAATTTTTCCATCTCCAGGCGGATTACAACGGCAATGTTAGTTTTACTGGTCGTATTAATCGGAATAATTTCTTTTAGCCGATTAAAAGTCGATCTTTATCCTGATGTCACTTTTCCTGGTGCAGCAATAGTAACAACTTATTCCGGTGTTGGTCCCGAAGAAATTGAAAACCTGATAACTAAACCTATTGAAAGTTCGGTTTCTACAGTAACTGGAGTTAAATCTGTTTCTTCGACTTCAGATACCGGACAGTCGACTATAGTAGTTGAATTTGAATGGGGAACAGATATGGATTTTGCTGTTTTAGATTTAAGACAGCAGATTGACTTAATTAGTAGTTTTTTGCCTGATGAGGCTGATGACACGCTTATCTTTAAATTTGACCCGGCAATGTTTCCGATTTTAAGTTATGGAATTACTGGCGAACAGAACCTGGCAGATTTAAAAAGCGAAGTAGAAGACAATATAGCTCCACGTCTGGAAAGATTACCGGGAGTTGCCCAGGTTAATCTGGAAGGAGGTTTAACCAGAGAGATTATGATTTCTCTGGCAGGAGATAAACTGTATAATTATGGTATTGATTTTTCTACTGTCAACGGTATTTTAGCTCAGGAGAATGTTAATGTTTCTGCTGGTGAAATTCAGCGCGGTGATCGTAATCTCTTAATTAGAACCATGGGTAAATTTGATTCTCTGGATGATATTAGAAATATTAATATCCCAACTGGAAATGGTTCAACAGTAAAGCTGTCTGATTTAGGTACAGTACGTGATACTTATGCAGATAGAAATACAATTTCCAGGGTTAATGGTGATTCCAGTATTGGTCTTTCCATTCAAAAGCAGACTGATGCCAATACTGTTCAGACTGCTAATGCAGTTAAAGATGAAATTGAGAAAATAAAAAATGAGTATGATGATTTAAATATTATAACTGCTATGGATCAGTCAGATTTTATTCAAAAAGCTATTGAAAGTGTGCAGAGAAATGCTCTGGTCGGTGGACTTTTAGCAGTATTAATTTTATTTATCTTCTTGAGAAATATTAGAAGTACAATTGTTATTGCGACAGCAATTCCGGTTTCTATTATAGCTACCTTTGTATTAATGTATTTTGCTGATTTAAATATTAATATTATTTCTCTTGGTGGCCTGGCATTAGGTGTTGGAATGCTGGTGGATAATGCTATTGTGGTGCTGGAAAATATTTATCGTTATCGAAGTATGGGAGTCGGTAAGATAGAGGCTGCTAAAGAAGGTAGTTCAGAAGTGGGAATGGCAATTACAGCCTCAACTCTGACTACAATAGTTGTATTTCTGCCGGTGTTTTTTGTGCAGGGTCTTGCTGCCAGATTATTTAAAGAACTGGCTTTAACAGTTAGTTTTTCTTTATTTGCTTCTCTGGCTGTAGCTTTAACTTTAATTCCCATGCTTTCTTCAACCTTTTTGAAGGTAAGTCAGAAAGATTTAGATAGAGAGAGTAAACAGGGCTTTATTACTCGAAATTATAAAAGAATGCTTGGATTTTCCTTAAATCACCGCTGGATAATTGTTTTGATTCTGGTTATTTTACTGGCGGGAAGTATTGCTTTAGTGCCTAGCATTGGAACTGAGTTCTTACCGGCTTCTGACCAGGGAATGTTTACAATTAATTATGATCTTCCGGCCAGTACTGTTCTGGCTGAAAGTGATAATGTAGCTCAATATATAGAAGATGTACTTGCTTCCATTCCGGAAGTAAAAACTGTTTTCAGTCGAGTTGGTTCTGCTGATATGATGGGAACTTCTACCAGCAGTGATTCGGGAACTATAATTGTTTTAATGAAAGAACTTGATCAGAGAACTAGAAGTACTGATCAAATAATGGAAGAAGTAAGACAGCGTCTATCTTTACCTGATGTAAACTTTCAGCTTTCTACTCAGTCCGGTTTTGGTGGCCCGGGTGGAGGCAAACCAATTAATATAAAATTAAAGGGTAATGATTTTGAAGTTCTGAAAGAATATACTACTAAAGCAAGACTGGAAATGGAAAATATCGATGGATTGAGAGATGTAAGTGATAGTTTTGAAGAGGGAAGACCCGAATTAAGGATACAGCTCAATAGATCTCTGGCCAGTCAGTTTGGTTTAAATGCCAGGCAGGTTGCTAATACTGTCAGAACAGCTGTTAGTGGTAGTGTAACTACCCGTTACGAAGTAGCTGGAGATGAATATGATATCAGGGTTCAATTACAGGAAAGTGATTTAAATACTGTTTCCCAGCTTTCTAATCTAAATATTATAGCTCCGGGTGGAGTTCAGGTGCCATTAAAGAGATTTGCTGATTTAGAGGTGGAAACAGGACCGAATCAAATACTGCGTATAGACCAGGAAAGGTATGCAGAAATAAATTCTGATTTGTACAATATTGACCTGGGAACAGCAGTTGAGAGAATTCAAAACAGACTGGCTGAAAATATTGAACTGCCAGATGGTTACGAATTCAGTTATGAAGGACAGTTCCAGGATTTGCAGAGTTCATTTAGAAGTTTAGCTTTTGCTTTTATTCTGGCTGTAGTTCTGGTTTACATGGTAATGGCTTCACAATTTGAATCGTTAATCCATCCATTTATTATCATGTTTACTGTACCTCTTGCTGTAATTGGTGTAATACTGGGTATCTTTATAACAAATAGTACTTTATCTGTAGCATCTTTAATTGGATTAATAACTCTTGCCGGTATTGTTGTAAATAATGCGATTGTAATGGTCGATTATATAAATCATTTGAGACGAGAAAAACAGGAAAAGAATGCAGCGATTCTTGAAGCTGCTTCAGTAAGACTAAGACCAATTATGATGACAGCTCTGACAACAATTCTGGGTCTGATTCCACTTGCCCTTGGTCGTGGTGATGGGGGAGAACTGGCTCAGCCAATTGCTGTTGTAGTTATCAGTGGTTTAACATTTGCCACTTTCTTAACTTTATTTATAATACCAATTTTCTATTCTCTATTAACATCATTTAGAGAGATTATACTTGCAAAAATTAAGGGTGTTGATCGTTCAGAATTGGAAGGAAAAATTTAATAGATAGATAATCAATTAAGGAGACATCTTAAAATAATTGGATAATAAAGTTTGATTATTCAAAAGATGTCTTATGTTTGTACTTAAGATTTTACACTTTATTATAGCAATTGGAGTAATTGTTGGTGTTTTACTGCAGTCAGGAAAAAGTGCCGGTTTATCTGGAGCAATTGATGGTGGTGCTACAACTTTTTTTGGTAAGTCAGGAAAGAAGATGGAAGACAAAATAAGTAAGGCAACAACTGTAGCAGCAGTATTATTTATGCTTAATTCTCTAATTCTTGCTATATTTTAAACTTCATAATTAAGTAATAATAAGTTAATGATAAAGCAAATATTATTAATAATAATCATCTAATATTCAATCAGGGAAAATAGTAAATTTTTAAAATGAAATAAAAACCAGATAAGATGCTATGAAAAAATTAGCAGATAAAAAATTAATAAGGAGGTTGGTGCATGAATTTTTATACACCGCTGGCGGGAATAATCGCATTAGCTTTTGCTTTTATTCTTGCTGGAAAAGTAAAAAAGGAAAGTATGGGAACAAATAGAATGGCTGAACTGTCAGATGCAATCAATGAAGGGGCTATGGCTTTTTTAGGTCGTGAATACAAGATGTTAGCAGTATTTGTTGCTGTAGTAGCAGTTGTAATGACAGTAGTACCCAGTCTTGGCTGGCAGTACGCGGTATCCTTTATTTTAGGAGCATTATTCTCTGCTCTGGCTGGATTTATCGGGATGCAAATTGCTACCCAATCAAATGCTAGAACAACCAATGCTGCCCGGACAGGTTTGAATGCAGCTTTAAAAGTTGCTTTTTCCGGAGGAACAGTAATGGGAATGTCTGTTGTAGGTTTAGGTACTCTGGGGCTTGGAATTTTATATATGTTCTTTTCTCATAATGTACAATTTATTAGAGGTTTTGCTTTTGGAGCCAGTTCTATTGCCCTCTTTGCCCGTGTTGGTGGAGGTATTTATACTAAAGCAGCTGATGTTGGTGCTGATTTAGTTGGTAAAGTAGAAGCTGGAATTCCAGAAGATGATCCCCGTAATCCTGCTGTTATTGCTGATAATGTTGGTGATAATGTTGGTGATGTTGCAGGTATGGGAGCAGACTTATTCGAATCATATGTTGGTTCAATAGTAGCTGCTATGACTTTAGGAGCTGCTCTGAGTGTAGATCATGTTTTATTACCAATGTTAATTGCAGCTTTAGGTATTGTAGCTGCTATTATTGGTACTCGTTTTGTCAGAGCTAAAGAAGGTGGCAACCCTGCTAAAGCTTTGGAAAGGGGAACTTTAAGTGCTGCCGGAATTACAATTGTTGGTGCTTACTTTTTGGTAACAGCACTGACTGGAGAAGTTGGAATTTTTATAGCAATTATCGCCGGTTTAATTGCAGGTACTTTAATTGGTAGAATTACAGAGTATTATACTTCCGAACACTATGGGCCTGTAAAACATATTGCCCGTCAGTCACAGACTGGTACAGCAACTAACATAATCAGTGGTCTGTCTGTAGGAATGAGAAGTACAGCTCTTCCAATTTTAGTTATTGCAGTAGCTATTTATTTAGCTTATAATTTTGCCGGTCTGTATGGTATTGCAATGGCAGCAGTTGGTATGCTTTCTACTACAGGAATTACACTTTCTGTTGATGCCTACGGGCCTATTGCTGATAATGCAGGAGGTATTGCCGAAATGGCAGAATTAGATTCTTCAGTTAGAGATATTACTGATAAACTGGATTCTGTTGGTAATACAACAGCTGCTATGGGTAAGGGATTTGCAATTGGTTCTGCTGCTTTGACAGCTCTTTCATTATTTGCAGCTTTCTCACAGGCAGTTGGCCTGGATTCAATTTCTCTAACTAATCCGCAGGTTATCATTGGTCTCTTTATTGGAGCTATGTTACCATTTTTATTCTCAGCGATTACTATGGAGGCTGTAGGTAAGGCTGCTGGAGAGATGATCGAAGAAGTAAGAAGACAATTTAAAGAAATGCCGGGTATAATGGAAGGAACTCAAAAACCTGATCACCGGAAATGTGTTGATATTTCTACAACAGCTGCTTTAAAAGAAATGATTTTACCAGGATTACTGGCAGTAGTTGTTCCAGTAATTATTGGACTCTGGAATGTGCAGGCACTTGGTGGTCTTTTAGGTGGTGCTCTTTCTTCCGGTGTTCTTCTGGCTATTATGATGGCTAACTCCGGTGGTGCCTGGGATAATGCTAAAAAATATATTGAATCAGGAGCTTTTGGTGGCAAGGGAACAGAAACTCATGCTGCTTCGGTTGTTGGTGATACAGTTGGTGATCCATTTAAGGATACCTCTGGTCCATCCTTAAATATTTTAATCAAATTAATGACCATTGTTTCACTTGTATTTGCTCCTTTATTCATGTAAAATTAATATAGTAGTAAAGGATTTAATCACCCTCCTTGTAGTTAATACTACTGGGAGGGTTTTTTAATTAGAAAGGTAGTGATTTAATGCCGGAAGTAGAGGATGGAATGTGCTTTGCCTGTGGTGAGGAAAATCCAATTTCTCTGGCTCTTAAATTTGAAAAAATTGAAGAAAACAAAGTTAAAGCAGAATTTATACCTGGAGAATATCACCAGGGATATAAGGGGATTATTCATGGGGGTATAACAGCTACTTTACTGGATGAGGCAATGGCACATGTGCTTGGTTTTAAAGGAATTAAGGCTTATACTGCCGAATTAAATATTCGGTACAGAAAAGCAATTGAGATTGGAAAAAAGTTAGAAATTATTGGTGAATATAAAAGTTCTAAAAAGTCATCTATTGCAAATGTTTATTATGCCCGGGCAGAAATTTTTGATAATAATGGAAACTTAAAGGCTGAAGCCAGAGCAAAATTTATTGAGGCCTGAGGATAATCTTAATTGTTAACGAAAACTTGCAAAAAATTAAATCATATTTAGGGGAGGATACTAATGCAGAGAGAAGAAGCAATTAAATTAATGAAAGAAAATATTAAACAGAAGAATTTGCGTAAACATTGTCTGGCAGTGGAAGCAGTAATGGCCGAGCTTGCTGATTATTTTGATAAAGATCAGGATAAATGGCGTCTGGCAGGGCTGCTGCATGATATTGATTACGAAGATACTGCAGATGAGCCCGAAAAGCACAGTCAGCTTGGTGCAGAAATGCTGGCAGATATAGGAATGGAAGCAAAAATTGTGGAGGCTGTTAGAGCCCACAATGGAATGCATCAACTTCCCAGAAAAACATTAATGGCAAAGGCTTTATATGCAGCTGACCCATTAACTGGTTTAATTGTTGCTTCGGCATTGATCCATCCTGAAAAAAGTCTAAATGCACTGGATACAGAATTTGTTTTAAATCGTTATGGAGACAACTCTTTTGCCAAGGGAGCTGATCGGGATGTAATTGCTTCCTGTAAAGAGATGGATTTAGAATTAAAAGAATTTATTGAACTGTCTCTAGCAGCTATGCAGAATGTTTCTGATGATTTAGGACTTTAATTTTAAATAAATTTTAGCTCAGAATCACCAAAAGATTGGGGATGATTATTAATGAGTGCCAGAAGTGAATTGTTGAGACGCTTAAGAGAAGATGTGCATCGTCCATTAAGTAAGGACGAAATTTTTGAGGAGTTTGAGATAGCAAAGGATCAGCGGCAAATGTTTTCAGATCTACTGCTGGATTTAATTAAGTCAGGACAGATTTTTAAAAACTCACAGGGATTATATGGAGTTCCTGAAAAATTTAATTTAATTGGTGGTAGAATAGAGAAAACAGCATCTGGAAATGCATTTTTAATACCTGATGATCCAGAAAAAGATGATATCTATATTGCTTCCGCAAATATGAACGGTGCAATGCACAATGATAAAGTTTTTGTGAGACCTGTCCATTCTGATAGAGGTAAAAGTCAGGCGGGAGAAGTTGCAGAAATTATAGAACGTGTTAACAAAAAGATAGTTGGTAATTTAGAGAAATATAAAAATTATGGATTTTTGATTCCGGATAATAATAGAATTTGTAATGATGTATTTATTCCACCTGAAGCTTTAAATAAGGCTGAAAATGGTCAAAAAGTGGTTGCTAAAATAACCCGCTGGCCAGAAAAAAATAGAAACCCTGAAGGCGAAATTATTGAAATTCTTGGAGATAAGGATGATCCAGGTGTAGATATTGAGGCAATAATTCGTCAGCTTGATTTACCGGGAGAATTTCCGGATAAAGTTTTAAGTCAGATTAAAAATATTCCGGATGAAGTTAGTGATGCAAGAGTAAAAAAAGATGACGAACGGCAAGATTTAAGAGATTTAAAATTGGTTACAATTGATGGATCAGATGCAAAAGATTTAGATGATGCAGTTTCTATAGAAAAACTCGATAGTGAAGTTTATCGACTGGGTGTTCATATTGCTGATGTAAGTCATTATGTTACCGAAGATAGTCCGCTTGATAGTGAAGCTTATTCGAGGGCTACAAGTATTTATCTGGTTGATCGGGTGATTCCAATGCTGCCCGAAAAACTTTCAAATGGTATTTGCAGCTTAAATCCTCGTGTTGATCGTTTAACTATGACTGTATTTATTGACTACAGGCTGCAGGGGAAAAATGGAATTGAGATTATAGATCATGATATTACTAAATCTGTGATTAATTCCAATCACCGGCTGACCTATGATGCAGTACAAAATATTTTAGAGGACAAAGAAAGCCAGGAGAGACAGCAATACAGTGACTTTGTTGAAGAGCTGGAAATGATGAATGAATTAAGAAGAAGACTTAGGCGCCATCGATTTGCGGAAGGAAGTATGGATTTTAATTTTACTGAAGTTAAGGTGGAACTTGATGAAGAAGGACATCCAATTGATTTAAAGAAAAGACGTCACCGGGAAGCAGAGCAGTTAATTGAAGAATTTATGATTGCTGCTAATAGAATTGTAGCTGCTGAAATGTCCTGGCGAGATATGCCGTTTATTTATCGAGTTCATGAAGAACCGGATCTTGATCGAATGCAGCAGTTTAATGAATTTATTCATAACTTTGGCTACAGTCTTAAAGGAGTTAAAAATGGAGTCCATCCCCGAGCACTGCAGGAAATTTTAGAAGATGTTAGGGGTACTAAGGAAGAAAAAATTATTGAAACAGTAATGCTTCGTTCACTTAAGAAAGCTGTTTATTCTGATAAAAACATAGGGCATTTTGGACTCGGAATTAGTCATTACAGTCATTTTACTTCTCCCATTAGGAGATATCCTGATCTAACAGCTCATCGAATCATTAAGGAAACAATCACTGAAGGATATTTAAGTGAAGAACGTCAGGATGAGCTGGATAGTGAGCTGCCTAAAATTGCAGACCACTGCTCCTTACAGGAGAGAAGGGCAATGGACGCGGAAAGAGATTCAGTTGATCTTAAAAAAATTGAATTTATGGAAGATAAAATCGGTGATGAGTTCGAAGGTATTATCAGTGGAATAACAGGTTTTGGAATTTTCGTTGAACTCGAGAACACTGTTGAGGGTCTGGTTCATATAAAAAATCTGCGTGATGATTATTATCATTATGATGAAGAAAAATACCATTTAATTGGTGAGAGAACCAAAAAGATTTATCGGATTGGGGACCAGGTAAAAATAAAGGTCGCAAAAGTTAATAGAGATGAGAGGCAGTTGGATTTCGAACTGCTTGAGAAGTTAGATTAAGCTATAATAGCTGAAATAAATGAATAAGGATGTGGTAGTCATGGCTAAAAATAAGGATAAAGACATAGAAATTATCTCCAGAAATAAAAAAGCCAGACATGATTTTTATATAGAGGAAACTTATGAAGCAGGAATCAAACTAAAAGGAACAGAGATTAAATCCATTAGAAATCATCGGGTTAATTTGAAAGATAGTTTTGCTCTAGTTGAAGAGGGGGAAGTCTATCTGCATAATATGCATATCAGTCCCTATAAAGAAGGAAATCGTTATAATCATGAACCGGAAAGAAAAAGAAAACTTCTGCTTCACAAAAATGAAATCAGAAAGCTAATCGGATATACAACTCAGAAAGGTTATACCCTGGTACCTCTTACTCTTTATCTAAAGAAAAATCTATGTAAAGTTGAACTTGCAGTGGCTAAAGGTAAGCAGCAGCATGATAAAAGAAGAGATATTGCTAAGAGAACTGCTCAGAGAGAGATGGAAAAAGCTTTTAGACGTCAGCAAAAAGGAGATTATTAACTCTTAAATGTTAATATTTTTTACTATTTTGCTTTTAGGATGATCTTGGAATATGATATAAATTTGACATTTCCTGACCTTTGAGTTATAATAATTATGCTGAAAAGAAACAGCTATCCAGGGGGTGTTCTGGCTTCGCCTGGATGGTGAATCCTTTAGAAGCGGGTCGAGGAGTTCCTTTCACTCGTAAAACACTGGGAACTATAAAATTATCTGCAAACGATAATAATTACGCTTTAGCTGCCGCGTAGGCAGTTAACGCCTGAGCGGGTCCTGTCTGTGGAGTCGCCTCAGGTGCCATAAAAAGCAGACTAACCTTCTTCTGATGTCTGTAAGAAGAAGGGACATTTAACAGGCTGGCAGTAAGTAATCCTGTTCAGTGGAGTGCTTACTGTGAGATTAAAAGCTGAACTACGCTCGTAGAAACTACTGGGTGAGCCATTCAGTACGTGGGTTCGACTCCCACCACCTCCACCAAATAATAACTAAATTTAATATTTTTGATTCAAGAACCTGATTATATAAGGGTTCTTTTTTGTTTTATATAGAAGGAAATAAGGCTCAAATGTTTAATATATATACTAGTAGAAGAAATGAGGTGTCCTTATGACCGGGACAAAAATCAAAAAATATATTTTAGATAATAGAGATGATCTAATAAATAAAATTATGGATGAGCAGGAGTTTTTGTTACCTCAAGAAATGAACAGGTATAATTCAAATATGATGGAGAAAGTTAGAAGTGATACCTCTTCTAATTTAAATTATCTGGCTCAAGCTTTAGCTGTTGGTGAAAAAAACATTTTTGTTAATTACTACAGCTGGCTTTATACGGTTTTAAAAGAGCGGGGGATTGGAATTGAAGTTCTTAAGAAACACCTAAAGGCAATAAAAAATGTTTTATATTCTGAATTTACGCAAAAAGATTTTAATTTAATTAAAAATTATTTAAATTCTGCTGAGAATAAGATTTAAAATCCTGAGAATCATTATCAATCTTTCATCAATGAAAATAATTATTTGCAGGAAAAAGCAAAAATTTATCTTAATTTTATAATTAATATGGAAAGAGAAAGAGCAGTTAAACTAATTCTTGATTTGGTTGATCAGGGAACTGCAGTAGACGATATTTATTTAAATATTTTTCAACAAGTACAGTATGAAATTGGACGTCTCTGGCAGCTAAATCAGATAAGTATAGCTCAGGAACATTATGCGACTTCTGTAACTCAGCTGGCAATGGCACAATTATATCCTAAAATTTTTTCTTCCTATAAGAAAGGGAAAAAAGTTTTAACTGGCTGTATTGGAGATGAGTTACATGAGCTGGGAGTTAGAATGGTAGCTGATCTTTTAGAATTAGCCGGTTGGGATACAATTCATCTTGGTTCAAACACTCCTCCTGCTGAAATTTTAAAGCTGCTAGTAGAAAAAGAAATTGATTTACTTGCTATTTCGCTCACTCTGCCTGATAAGTTGGAGGTAGCACAGGGGTTAATAACTAAAATTCATGAAAAAACTAAATTGTCCAATTTAAAAATTATTGTTGGTGGAAGAGTGTTTTTAAAAAACAGCAATTTGTGGCAAAAAATTGGAGCAGATGCTTTTGCCGCTGATGCAAAAGAAGCAGTAAAGGTGGCTGATTCGTTATTATGATAGGCACAAATCAGCAGAATTTAGGTTTTATTATAAAAATTGATCAGGATAGTCAGGTTCAGGAAGTCCTTTTCAATTCTTTAAATAACTCGCTAAATTTAGAAAAAGAAAATTTCAGCAGATATGTAGACCAGGGTAGTCTCAAAAAATATTTTTCTCTTTTAAAGGAAGTTAAAAAGAAAGAGGTTGTTTTTGGCAGAGAAATTAATCTTAAACTTGGCGAAAAATCAGAATCATATATTTTGATAGTTCTAGATAATCTTGACAGCAGTAGCATTTTAATTGCTGCCAATCAGTCTGAAGGAATTATTAAATATTATGAAGAATTGATGCGGATCAATAATAACTGTCTCTTATAC
>QBLP01000401.1 GCA_003070825.1 Halanaerobium sp.
AAATAATCCTGCTGCAAGACCTAACATCGTGCTCTCGGCCATGATCGGAAAAACATTATTTGTTCCTGTTGAAAGAGATAAAATTGGTGTATTTGTTAGAGCTTTTACTACCACTCTATTTGTTCCATCTCCTCCTAAAACAATAATAATATCTACATTTTTTTCTTCCATTAAAACAGCTGCATTAAAAGAGTCTTCTGCAGTACCTGTAACTGTCATTCCTAAAATCTCCACATCCAATTTAAAGTTTTCTTTTTCTTCACCCCAGAGTCCATTTACTGCTTCATTACCTATTCCAAATGAATCGGGCATGATATAGACTCTGTCCAGATTAAGAGTATTTAAAGCCAGCAGTATACGCCTAACAATATTAACTTTTTCTGCATTATCAAAAACAGAACCATGTGCTACCAACCTCCGGATATCTCTTCCGGAGGCTGGATTAGCAATGATTCCAACTGATTTGATATCTTCAGCCAAATTAAAACATCTCTCTAACAGCATCAGCAATTTTTTTAGGATTAGGTAGATATGCCTGTTCTAGTACACTGCTGAAAGGTACTGGTGCATCTGGAGCACAGACCCTTTTGATTGGCTGTTCTAAATAAAATAATCCTCCTTCTGCAACTTCTGCTGCTATTTCTGAAGCAAATGAACCTCTTTTAGTTTCTTCAGAAGCAATCAGAAGTTTACCAGTTTTCTCTACAGATTTCATAATCATATCAATATCTAAAGGAACTAAGGTTCTTGGATCAATTACTTCTACATCTATTCCTTCTTCAGCTAACTGTTCGGCTGCTTCAAGAGCATGACTTACCTCAATACCAGTAGCTACAATTGTTACGTCACTACCTTCTCTTTTAATTTCACCTTTGCCAAGTGGAACTATATAGTCATCTTCTTCTGGAACATCCCCTACGTGATTATAAAGAATTTTATGCTCAAAGAACATAACTGGATCTTCATCACGTATTGCAGCTTTCAAAAGTCCTTTCGCATCAGCTGGATTAGATGGATAAACAACTTTTAGACCAGGTACATGTGTAACCCAGGCTTCTGTTCTTTCCGAGTGCTGTGCTGCAGCACCAATACCGGCTCCATCAGGAATTCTAAGTACCATAGGTACATGGGCCTGTCCACCAGTCATATAACACATTTTTGCTGCCTGGTTAAAAATTTCATCCATTGCTACACCTAAGAAACCAGCAAACATTATTTCTGCAACTGGACGGCTTCCTGTCATTGCCGCACCAACAGCACTACCAACAATTGCAGTTTCAGTGATAGGTGTATCTCTTACTCTATCTTCTCCAAATTTTTCTACTAAATCACCAGTAACACCAAAACAACCTCCAAATACACCAACATCTTCTCCCATAACAAATACTGAGCTATCTCTATTCATTTCTTCTTCCATTGCTAATCTTAAAG
>QBLP01000402.1 GCA_003070825.1 Halanaerobium sp.
CCCTTGTATACATAGCAAGGATAATAGCTAGTATAGGTGGGATAATTGATAAAAAACCAACTGTTTCTCCACTAATAATAAAAACCTCCCTTGTTTTATTAATTTAATAGATTAAATTATAAAGCTGAAATTTAATCAGCTATTATTCTTCCTTCAACTTCTGGAGCTACAGGAGTATTAGCTTCAATATATTCCATTAATACTTCTTCAAGACCCCCAGCTTCACTTACTATTGGAGCATCTGCAAACATAGAATAACCATCTCCACCTGCTTTCATAAAGTCATTTGTAGCAGCAGTATACATCTTGTTTGGATCTAATTTCTCGCCGCCAACCCAAACTTCTTGAACTCTATTTCCAGGCTCAGCATCACCATTAAAGTTAAACTTAATTCCTGAAACCTGTGGGAATAAACCTTCTGCTGCAGGATATTCGGAAACACCATGTTCTAGGGCAGCTTTAAGATCAGCACCACTTAATTCCATCAACATAGCTGTATTACCAAATGGTAGAACAGTAATTACTTCACCCTGAGTTATTTCACCCTGGTCAATTGAAGCACGAATTCCACCACCATTTGTGATTGCTGCATCTGCACCAAATTTGGCCTTCATCGCATCTGTAATTAGATTACCAAGATTAGTTTCCCCAGTTCTAACATTTCCTCTAGCTCCATTTAATTCAACAGCAGTTCTTCCTACTACCTGAGATGTAATAACCTCATTAGCTTTATTAACTCTATCTACAACTAATGAAATAACATAGTCTTTTTCTACTTCTGCTGTCTCTTCTCTTGGAATTAAATTAGCATTAATGGCTTCTACCTCACCATTTTCAACAGTTAGATCTACATAACCAAGGTATTTAGAATATTCACCAGCCATAGCAATCATTGTATCATTAACCATCATACCTTCTTCCAGCACATTATGGCTGTGGCCATCAATTATTAAATCAATGCCAGATACTTCTTCTGCTAATTTTATGCTTGTATATTCACTACCTTTACTAATTCCTAAATGAGTTAGTGCAACCACAACATCTACCTGGTCTTCTAATTCATTTACAACCTCTTCTGCAGTTGTAATTGGATTTTCAAAAACAAGTCCTTCAACATTTTTAGGATGAGTTTTATAGCTGGTTTCAGGTGTTGCTAAACCAAAAACACCAACTTTAACTCCATCATATTCTTTAATAATATAATCCTTAGTATACGAAATTTCTTCTCCATCTTCTCTGCTTAAGTTAGCAGCTAAAAATGGAAATCTGCTCATTTCATCTAATTCAATTAATCTATCCTGTCCATAATTAAAATCATGATTTCCTAAGCTTACAGCGTCAAGCTTCATCAGATCTAAAATATGACTAATAGATTCACCTTCATTTATATTAGCAATAGTCTGACCATGAAAAGTATCTCCAGCATCTAA
>QBLP01000071.1 GCA_003070825.1 Halanaerobium sp.
TCTTAATTATATCTGATTAAAGCCGAAAAATCTTTTCCATTCTTTGGGGGTTTATTGAAGATTCTTTGGCTATTTAGCTCAGAAATTTTGGATAAGACAGCAGATATTATTTTTCGACATAATTTCATTAGAATATTTAGAGGAAATTTAGAATTTAATTTTGATCAGGCAGCAGCAGAATTTCAAAAACTCGAAGATCTATAAAAAATTCATCTGTAGAAGGGCTGATGCATTTTTTGAAGAAAGTTTAAATTAAATATTTCAAATAAGCTCAAAGATATGTCAGGGTATATTCAAATAGTATTCAAAAAATTGAAAACTCCATCAATCTGTAGTATAATATAATTGTAAGAAAGGAGAGCTTTTAGATGAAGGTATATACTACAGATGAGGTCGCTGATATGCTAAAAATCTCCAGAAATTCGGTTTTGAAGTTGATAAAGAAAAAAGAATTGAAGGCGAAGAAAGTTGCCAGAAAATGGAGGATTACAGAAGGACATCTGCAGGATTTTTTCGAAGATGAGCGCAGTTAAGAGAAGTGAGTTGTCTTGTTGACATAGTGTTAACAGCACAGGAAAGGATCTGATATTTATGATTTCCTTAGATGGTGCTCGCAGACTTGTAGAAGAGATAAGGGGCGATGAAATCCCTCCAATTTATACCGAATTCAGACTTCGCGACTGGTCCAGAAAGGGAGTTATCTCCCGGGTGAAAATTAAAAATGGTAGTGCTCTATATCCGGAGATTGTGACAGCAGAGATATTAACTGCGTTGAAGCTTAAGGATAAATATAAAATTCCAGAAATTGCAGAAGCCAGAAAATGTCTGGAACTTGAAGGTAGTCATCCACATCAGATTACTGAGGAAGAGCTAATCAGGTTTGTTAACTGCAGTAAACTCTTTAATGACAAAAAATTGGTTACCAAACTCAGCCTCAGTCGGATAGAATCTCTCGCTAAAATAAAAGAATTAATTGATGATCTGCTGCAGGAGAAGAAACATCTAGAAGTTGTAGGAGATTACTTGAAGGTATTTCTTGAGTCAGAAAAAGAACTAAAGGAACTTAGAGAAAATAAAAGAGAAAATTTTGTTTCCTAGCAAATTTGAGCCGGTAGCAATACCGGTCTTTTTTCTGTTAAAGTCGAAATTCTTGACAACTGCTGGTGGACACTTTAAAATATTTTGTAAGAGTTACATAAATTGTTTAAAATATAGTTTTAAAATCTTTTTTAGGTGGTGCATTAATGGATAATCTAAGTGCTTTTGATATGATTGGTCCGGTTATGATTGGCCCATCCAGCTCACATACAGCCGGAGCTGTCAGGATCGGCAATCTTGCCAAAGAAATTGTAAATAATGAATATCAGGATATAAAAATATATTTTCACGGTTCTTTTAAAGAAACATATAAAGGTCATGGTACAGACAGGGCCATTATTGGCGGGCTTTTAGGCTATAAGACTGATGATCCAAAAATCAAGGATTCGCTGAAAACAGCAGCAGAGATGGGAATTAAATTTGAATTTTTTCCAATTAAATTAGAAAATGTTCACCCCAATACTGTAAAACTGGAAATTACAGATGTAGACGGAGTCAACACAACAATTACAGCTTCCTCGGTTGGCGGCGGCAAAATAGTTGTTACAAGGTTAAATAATACTGAGCTAAACTTAAAGGGAGAATACTATACTTTGATCACCTTTCACCAGGACCAGCCGGGATTAATTGCCAAGATTTCGGAAATTTTAAATATCTATAATTTAAACATTGCCGAAATGCAGGTTTTAAGGGAGCGAAAAGGTCACCAGGCGACAGCAATTATCAACCTTGACCATGAGATTGAAGATCAGATTCTGTCCCTGATTAGAGGTATCCCCGGCATCAAAACTTCAAAACTAATTAAGCCGTTGAATTAAAGAGGAGGCAGCAGAGTGGAAAATTTTAATACAGTAAAAGAATTAATCGAAATTGCAGAAAAAAAGGAAATCTCACTGGCTCAGGTGGTTATCGACCGGGAAATTGAGATTACTGAACTTTCGGAAGCAGAAGTAAGGGAAAAGATGAAAGAAACCTTAGAAGTCATGCGGGAATCAGTTAAACCTGCTTTAAATCAGGATATAAAATCAATGAGTGGTTTGACCGGAGGAGATGCAAAATTAGTAGATCAGGCAAGAAAAGAAGGAAAAAGCCTGGTTGGCGACCTATTTTCCCGCATCATAGCCAATACTCTGGCGGTTTCGGAACTGAACTCAGCTATGGGGAAGATCGTGGCCTGTCCAACTGCCGGTTCCTGTGGGATTATGCCCGGTTCCCTCTTAACTCTGGCTGAAGAATATCAATTTGAAGAAGAAAAAATTATAGAGGCTCTGTTTGTTGCCTCTGGCTTTGGCATGGTTATTGCCAAACAGGCCTCAGTTTCAGGAGCAGCTGGCGGCTGTCAGGCAGAATGCGGATCTGCTTCGGCAATGACAGCAGCAGCAATCACCTATCTGATGGGAGGCAGCAATCAGGCGGTTGCTTCTGCAGCAGCAGTGGCCCTAAAAAATCTGCTGGGTTTGGTCTGTGATCCGGTTGCAGGTCTGGTTGAGGTACCCTGTATTAAGAGAAATGCCATCGGCAGCAGCAATGCTGTCACAGCTGCAGAAATGGCCCTGGCCGGGGTTGAAAGTGTAATTCCAATAGATGAGGTGATCACAGCCATGAAGGAAGTGGGAGATGCACTTCCGGAAAGCCTTAAGGAAACTTCCTGTGGCGGACTGGCTGTAACTCCAACTGCCTGCAGAATTAAAAAAGAACTGCAGACTGAATCACTTTAAAATTAAATCTGAAAGAAAAACAGGATTAGATGCGAATTTTGCTAAAAGTGTTGCTGAGGAGTTAAATGTTTCAAAATATACAATCTATAATTATTAAAAAGAGATTAAAGAAGGAGAGATAATTATGACTAAAAAAATTATAAATACAGAAAATGCCCCAGCTGCTATTGGTCCTTATTCTCAGGCGGTGGAGGTCAATAATCAACTCTTTATTTCAGGACAGATTCCAATTAATCCTGAAACAGGGGAGCTGGTGGGCGACGATCTAAAAAAACAGACAGTTCAGTCACTGGAGAATTTAAAGGCTGTATTAGAAGCAGCCGGTTACTCACTGCAGGATGTAGTTAAGTGTGAATTATTTATCTCTGACATGGATAATTTTAATCAGATCAATCAAATCTATGCCGAATATTTCACTAAAGATGCTCCTGCCAGGGCCTGTGTGGAAGTCAGCAGGCTGCCTAAGGATGTTAAAGTAGAAATTGCGGCTGTTGCAGTAAAATAATCTTAAGAATAAGTTGGGTCTGAGTCTTCTGCTCAGCCCGGCTTTATTTTTTTAATATTTAATGAATTTAAACATTAATCTTCAAGCAGGAATATGAGTTTTTATCTAAAATCTATATACAAGGCTAAATAATTTGAGGAGGAGAGAATTAATGCCCAAAAGAGAAGATTTAGAAAAGATTTTAATTATTGGTTCAGGACCGATAGTAATCGGTCAGGCCTGTGAGTTTGATTATTCTGGAACTCAGGCCTGTAAGGCACTGATGGAAGAAGACTATGAAATTGTACTTGTGAATTCGAATCCGGCCACCATTATGACCGACCCGGAGATGGCAGACCGTACATATATAGAACCCCTGACTGCAGCGAGTATTGAGCGCATTATTAAAAAGGAAAAACCTGATGCCCTGCTTTCCAATTTAGGGGGCCAGACAGCACTTAATTTAGCTTCCGAGCTTTATGAAAAAGGGATTTTGGAGAAATATGGAGTAGAGATTATTGGAATCCAGCCGGAAGCAATTGAGCGGGGAGAAGACAGAATTAAATTTAAAGAAGAGATGGAAAAACTGGGAGTTCCAATGCCCAAAAGTCTGCCGGCCTACAGTGTGGATGAGGCAGAAAAGATTGCTAAGGACTTAGGTTTTCCGGTAGTTGTCCGCCCGGCCTACACAATGGGTGGTGCCGGTGGTGGTCTCGTCTATAACGTAGAAGAATTGAGAAATGTAGCTGATAATGGGATAGCTGCCAGTATGATCAACCAGGTTTTAGTCGAAGAAGCTGTAATTGGCTGGCAGGAGCTGGAGCTCGAACTGGTCCGGGACCAGAATGAAAAGAAAATTTCAATCTGTTTTATCGAAAATGTGGATCCAATGGGAGTCCATACAGGAGACAGCTTCTGTGTGGCACCGATGCTGACCATTGGCGAAGATGTGCAGCAGAGAATCGAAGATTACAGTTATCAGATTGCAGATGCAATCGGAGTTATCGGGGGTGCTAACTTTCAATTTGCCTATAACCGGGAAGAGGACAGGCTGGTAATTATTGAAATGAACCCCAGAACCTCACGCTCATCAGCTCTGGCCTCCAAGGCAACCGGATTTCCAATCGCCAGAATTTCAACCAAGCTCTCTGTGGGAATCACCTTAGATGAGCTGCCCTATTATAATGGAGAAAACCTGGCTCACTATCAGCCAGGAGGAGACTATGTGGTTGTTAAATATGCCCGCTGGTCTTTTGAGAAATTTCCCGGAGCTGAAGATAAGCTCGGCACCCAGATGAAAGCTGTGGGTGAGGCGATGAGTATCGGTAAAAATTATGCAGAGGCCGCCCAAAAAGCTATCCGCTCCCTGGAGATCGGCCGCTCAGGTTTTGGCAATGTCAAAAAGCATAAAGAGCTGAGCGAAGAAGAAATCTTAGAAAAATTAATGACTCCTTCCAGTGAGCGCCACTTCCTAATCTATGAGGCCTTCAGCCGGGGAATCAGTGTTGAAGAAATCAAAGAGATTACCCACATTTCAAGCTGGTTTTTAGAAGAGATGCTGAAGCTGGTGGAACTGGAAAAGAAACTGCTTAAACATCAGGGTCAGACCCTGCCGGCAGAGCTTCTGGTTGAGGCCAAAGAAAAGGGTTTTTCTGATAAATATCTGGCTGAAATTCTAAATTATGAGGAAGAAAAATTGCGGAAGGCCCGCAAGTATGCAGTTGAAAATGACAATTTTGACCTGGTCAGGGTTAGTGGAGCCGAGGGTGAGTACTATTACTCTTCCTATAATCTGGCTGAGGAAAAAACTGCAGCTTCTGATTCCAAAAAAGTAATGATCTTAGGTGGAGGACCAAATCGAATCGGACAGGGAATTGAGTTTGACTATGCCTGTGTCCATGCATCCTTTACCCTCGATAAAATGGGATATGATTCGGTAATGGTCAACTGTAATCCGGAAACTGTCTCCACAGATTATGATATTTCTTCAAAACTATATTTTGAACCGCTGACAGCCGAGGATGTCCTCAGGATTTACGAAAAAGAGAAGCCGGAAGGAGTAATTGTTCAGTTTGGTGGTCAGACACCACTGAATATTGCTGAGGAGCTGGAAAATGCAGGAGTAAATATTTTAGGAACCTCTCCGGCCAGCATCGACTTTGCTGAAAACAGAGAAGAGTTTAGAAAACTGATGCAGAAACTGGAGATACCACAGCCGGAAAGTGATGTTGCCAAATCAGTCGAGCAGGCCTATCAAATTGCAGAAAAGATTGGCTACCCGCTGATGCTCAGACCTTCCTATGTCCTCGGAGGTCGGGGAATGGAGATTGTCTATAATAAAAAGAGCCTGGATCATTATTTAGAGTCCCAAGTGGCTGAAGTTTCAGCTGAGCATCCGGTTTTAATCGATAAGTTTTTAGAAGATGCGCTGGAGGCAGAAGTTGACGCCCTGACCGATGGTGAGGAGACCTTTGTGGCTGCAGTTATGGAGCATATAGAAGAAGCCGGAATCCATTCAGGTGACAGTGCCTGTGCCATTCCTTCACTGGAGATTACTGAGGAGCAGCTTGAGACGATCAAAAAATATACAGCTGAAATTGCTTCTGCTCTTGAAGTTGTAGGGCTGATGAATATTCAGTTTGCAATCTATGAGGGTCAGGTCTATATTATCGAAGCAAACCCCAGAGCTTCCAGAACTGTACCCCTGGTAAGTAAGGTGACTGGTGTTAATATGGCTCAACTGGCAACCAGACTGATGCTCGGCGAATCGCTGGCTGCAATGGAGCTAGAGGACCAGGAGATCCCTTATACCGGGGTCAAGGAAGCGGTTTTCCCCTTTGATAAATTCGAAAATGTGGATACTGTACTGGGACCGGAAATGAAAGCTACCGGTGAGGTAATGGGAATTGCCAGCACCTATGCTCAGGCCTTCTACAAGGCTCAGACAGCTGCCGGACTCGAGCTGCCGACTGAGGGTAAGGTTTTAATTACAGTCAATGACCGGGATAAGGAAAAAATACTGCCCACAGCAAAAAAGCTTAAAAAACTCGGTTTTGAAATTCTTGCTACTCCGGGGACTAAAGACTTCCTGGAGCAGAATGGAGTCGAGGCAGAGCTGATCAATAAACTGGGCCACGGACGCCCCAATATTGTAGATGCCATTAAAAATGAAGAAATTCAGCTGCTGATCAATACTCCGATCGGCAAAGAAGGAATAGAAGATGACAGCTATATCAGAGCAGCAGCAATTAAATATAAGCTGCCCTATATTACAACGACCAATGCCGCCAGAGCTAGTGTGGACGGTATTGAGGCTGAAATCAATAACGACTACGAGCTGAGGGCAATTCAGGATTACCATCAACTGCTTGGATAAGCTCAGGTTTAACCACAAATTAGCTTATTTAATAATTGAATAACTAATCCAAACTTCCCCTGTGATAATAAATTTCATCAGGGGGAGTTTTTTTGCATATTTAGAATAAAAAATGTTATGATAGGATTATAATTTAAATTGGGAGTGATTGATTTGAACCGACCGGACTGGAATGAATATTTTATGGAAATGGCAGAACTGGCTGCCACCCGGGCAAGCTGCCTCAGGCGAAAGGTTGGGGCTGTTTTAGTGAAAAACAAAAAAGTCCTGGCAACCGGCTATAATGGGGCGCCAAAGGATATTCCCCACTGTGAGGTAACCGGCTGTCTCCGGGAAGAAATGGAGGTTCCAAGTGGTCAGAGACATGAAATCTGCAGGGGAGTTCACGCAGAACAGAATTTAGTTGCCCAGGCAGCATTTCACGGGGTAAAAACGGAAGGGTCTACAGTTTACTGTACCCATCAGCCCTGTATTATCTGCACCAAAATCTTAATTAATGCCGGAGTTGAGAAAATATATTTTAAAAATGCTTATTCTGATCCATTTGCAGAAAAACTGCTGGAGCAGTCAAATATTGAATTGATAAAATACTAGAGAAGAGAGCAGAGAGGAGAATTAATTATGGCAAAAAAGAATTTAGACTGGGAAAATTTAGGATTTGAGTATCACGAAACCGATAAGAGGTACATAGCAAATTATAAAAACGGCAGCTGGGGTGAGGGTAAATTAACAGCCGAATCAAATGTGGTGATCAATGAGAGTGCAGCTGTCCTGCAGTACTGTCAGCAGGTTTTTGAGGGTTTAAAGGCCTATACCACTAAGGAAGGTAAAATTGTTACTTTCCGACCTGATTTGAATGCAGAAAGAATGATTAATTCGGCTCAGGGACTGAGGATGCCGCCATTTCCCAAAGAAAGATTTTTGGAAGCAGTTGATCAGGTTGTGGAGGCCAACGCTGACTGGGTACCTCCCTATGGAACAGGCGCTTCTTTATATCTCCGTCCCTTTATCTTCGGCTCAAAAGATGTAATTGCCATCAAGCCGGCAGAAGAGTTTCAGTTCAGACTCTATGCAACTCCGGTCGGACCCTATTTTAAAGGTGGAGTAAATCCACTCACTTTAAGAGTCAGTAAGGATGACAGAGCAGCACCGCGAGGAACCGGTCATTTAAAGGCCGGGCTCAACTATGCGATGAGCTTAAATACTACAGTCGAGGCTCACGAAGAGGGTTATGATGAAAATCTCTTTTTAGATGCAGCCACCAGAACCTATGTTGAGGAGAGTGGTGGAGCCAATATTATTTTCATCACTGAAGATCAGGAACTGGTCACTCCAGAGTCCAATTCTATCCTTCCTTCAATAACTAAAAGGTCAATCCTTTATCTGGCTGAAAACTACCTTGATTTAAAGGTTACAGAAAGACCGGTTAAGCTTGAGGAAGTTAAGGATTTTGCTGAAGCAGGTCTCTGCGGTACAGCAGCTGTAATTTCACCAGTCGGTAAGATAGTTAATGGTGAGCAGGAGATTGAACTTTCCAGCGGCATGGAAGCTATGGGACCAGTAATCAAAAAATTATATGAAACTCTAACTCAGATGCAGCTTGGAGTTATTGAGGCCCCTGAAGGCTGGATCAGAGAAATTAAATAATTAATTCAG
>QBLP01000403.1 GCA_003070825.1 Halanaerobium sp.
TCAGCTACAAAAACTAAATATTCTTCAGTTTGAATTAAATCTGTTGCAACCAGGTCTGGTAAATTCATTAAATCTGTGATAAACTTATTATGCATTTGCTTGACTCCTTCATTGAATTTTTGGTGTTGTAACTATTTAATTCAACGGAGCCAGGCAAATGCCTTTTTTATTTAGATATTTTTAGATTTACAGTTTTTTCTTCACAACATTAATTATACAACCTATAAAAAGTCAAGTTGCAAGCTTAATTGTGAATGAAACAACAAAGTTTTAAAAAGAACAAATTTTTTCATATTATCTTAAGTTTGTAAACCAAAAAGCAAAAATGGGTCTAATTAGTGTCTTCCAGGGAGCAGCCCTCCTGCGGCAGTTCCACTGAAAAAATACCTAATTTTTTAGCACCATAAACAATTACTAAAATAACTGAAACAAAAATAATTAAAGCGTGATCAAATTTAATTCCATTGATAATAAAAGCAATTGTACCTAAAAAGGCGCTGATCACATAGACTGAAATAACTGCCTGCCGCTGGTTCATACCAATTGCCAGCAGTCGGTGGTGAATGTGACCGTGGTCAGCTTCGCCAATCGGGCGGTCATTAAAAATTCGACGAATAATTGCAAAAGTTGTATCCAGAATCGGTACAGCCAGAGCCAGCATCGGCACAAAGATAGTTACCGCCGCTGCACTTTTAAGAGCACCAGTAATTGAAACAGCTGCAATGATATAGCCAATAAACATTGAACCGGTATCTCCCATAAAAACCCGAGCCGGGTTAAAGTTATATTTCAGAAAGCCAAGGCAGCTTCCGGCCAGCAGAACAGCAAGCATTGGAGCTACGACCTGATTTTCCTGCAGGGCAACCGCAAATAAAGTCAAAACAGCGATGATCGAAACCCCGGCAGCCAGACCATCAAGACCATCAATTAAATTGATAGTGTTGATAATGCTGACAATCCAGAAAACCGTAAAAGGTACTGCATAAACACCAAGATAAATAAAGCCACCAAAAGGATTGGTGATAAAGTTAATTTTAACTCCATAATAAATTAAAATTAAAGCCCCAATTATCTGTCCCATAAATTTAATCGGTGCAGAAATTTCAAATTTATCATCCAGCAGACCTAAAAGCAGCATAAAACTGCCGCCCAGCATAATTCCGGTAATTGTTTGATTGGCAGGTAAAAAGAATCTAAGCGGGATCATAAAAGCAAGATAAATTGCAGTTCCACCTGCTGTAGCAATTATCTTTGTATTTATTTTTCTCTCTCCAGGCCGATCAACAAAATTAAATTTGTGGGCCAGCTTAATAATAAGCGGCGTAATGGCCAGAGATAATATTAAAGTAATTATAAAAGCAGCCAGATAAAGCAATTATCTTCCCTCCCTAATGGCTGTCTCTTATACACATCTCCGAGC
>QBLP01000404.1 GCA_003070825.1 Halanaerobium sp.
TTCATGATTGTTCCTATTATCTAGACATAAAAGCTAAAAAATGATAGTATAATTAAAAGATAAAATATAATTATTATATGAGGTGTTATAAAAATGAAATATAATTTTGGCATAGATATTGATGGTGTTCTGACTGATGAAGGACCAGATCACAACAGTATCTGGCAGCAAAAAATGAATGAGTTTTTTGATCGTGAAATAACTCTAAAAGAATATACCTATGACCTGAGAAAAGCTTTTGCGCTCAGTGATCAGGAATTGAATGAATTTATTCAGGAAAATATTGAAGAAATCTACAGTAATGTAAGAGCAGTTGACAAAGCAAGAAAAATTCTTAAAGAACTTTATGACCAGGGACACCGCTTAATTTTAATTACCGCCAGAAGTGAAGAACATCGTCCAATAACTGAAAACTGGCTGCAGAAAAACAATATACCCTATCATGAACTGCACCATGAAGACCAGAAAGCTCCACTGGCTGCAGAGAAAAATATATCTTTATTTATTGATGATAAAAAAGAAAATGCAGTTGAAATAGCAGCCAGAAATATCCCGGTGATTTTAGTAAGTAAATATCATAATCATGATTTTGAAGGTAATGATCAGATAACAAAGGTTAAGGACTGGGATGAAATCAAAACAAATATAGAGCTATTCTTCTCTAAAAACACTCATTCCAGTAAACTCTCTTAAAATTGAAGTAACAGGAACCTCATTATCAGGTATAGCTTTAAAATTGCTTAAGATTTCGAGCAGCCGCTGTGCCTGATAATAGTTTTTATTTGTTTTATCAATCTGTTTTAATAAAGGCTCGACATAATTTTTGAGGACTGAAAGCTCATAAATCAAAGCTGAATTAAACATTACATCTGCATTTTCCTGGTAGGGGAAAATGTTTTTTTCTTCTCCCTTACGGACACTCTTCCATAAATTCAAGGTCTCAGATGCCGCCAGGTTTCGGTACTGATTATCTCTTACAATTCTTCTGATTAATCTTGTATCAGTTGTTGGAATCCTGTTATGACAGTCAATATTTAACTGGGTGAGAGCACTAATATAAATTTTGAATTTTAAATCCTGAGGAATTACTTCGGTCATTATATCATTAAGACCATGAATCCCCTCAATTAAGATCGGCTGATCATCATCCAATTTTAAAAACTTACCGCTGTTTTCTCTAATTCCTTTTTCAAAATTAAATTTTGGCAGCTCAACCTCTTCTCCCTGGATCAGCTGTAAAAGATGGTTATTAAACAACTCTAAATTTATTGCTTCAATTGATTCAAAATCGGGTTCTCCATTTTCGTCAAGTGGAGTATTTTCTCGATTAACGAAGTAATTATCACCCGAAATTTGAACTGGTCTTAAACCATTAATTTTTAATTGAGTTGATAAACGATGAGTAAAGGT
>QBLP01000072.1 GCA_003070825.1 Halanaerobium sp.
GTGGGGTACCTAAACCTCTTTTTTTATAAACAATCGGCTCACCAGTATAGGCATAACCACCTATAATTCCTATCAGACCAATTAAAAGCAATTTTTTTGCCCTGATAGCCATGCCCGATCTTGATCATACCTGCAATTTTGTCCAGCTGCCCGCTCTCTTCTATTCTTTTTAAAGCGTGGATTAAACTGCCATAGCAGGCTGAGCAGGCATCTTTTGCTTTGACCTTTGCTGCTAGCTTTTTTAGTTTTCGAGAAGAATAATCTATCTCTGCTGCCTGATCCTGATTTAACTCAATTATTTCAGCCCTAGATAAATCTTCACTGCCAACTCCAATTTGGGCTGCTATTTCAATATATTCTACCTCTGCTGCAGAATAGCCCAGCAGTTCAGCTGCATAGCTGTCTGCTAAAACTGGATCCTCGGCAGCGATAATCCTATTCATCTTGACCGGATTTCCACCTTCTTCAAAATCGAGGTCACCATAGATTCCATCTATAATAATCAAATCCTGTTTTAAAAGTTTATTTAAATAAGCTATTGGCTGATGTAGTCCCTGCCGATGAAATTTCCTCTTCTCTCTGTCTGAAATACAGCCTTTCAGATTTTTCAAAGCACAGGTTATATTTGTCTGACAGTGGCCCTTCAGCACCGGCAGATTAATCAGATAATCAGCAGCTAATGCTTTTTCAGCTATCTCAATCTCCAGCCCCTGATAAGTCTTTTTGATAAAATTATCATCTTTTAAATTGTATAATGGAATATCATATTTTTGAGCAAGTTCCTGATAGCCGCAAACTTCAAAGGCTTTATCTGTATCTGCTCCCACCCAGGAACTCTCAATAATCATCAAATTATTAAACCCTTTATTTTGCAGATATTCAATAACCCCTGCTGCGAGCTCCGGATCAGTGGTTGCTCCCTTTTCTGACTTAGTAGCATTAATCAAATTGGGTTTTAAAGCAATTAAACTATCTGACTTGAGTTTACGTTCTGGCTTTATTTCGTTAAGCAGCTCTTTGGCCATTTTTCTAGCCTGATCACCATAATTAATCAGCAGTTGATTTTTCTGCATAAATCACACCTCACTTCTAACATCATTATAATACTTTTACTTTCAAATTCAAGTGATTAATTTCACTATAACCAGGTCCAAAAGAGTGAAAAAGGACAGCACCCCCGATTAAAAGGATGCTGCCCCAATTAAAGTTGATCCACTTATTATTTTATTTAAGCAGCATATCTAATTCTTAGAGCTGCTGACTGATCAACTTCAGTTACTCTTTGAGCTGGATCTACCTTAATTTCTTTCAGCTCACGCAGATGCTCAATTAGAGCATCTCTAACTTTAATATATTGCTCTGTAAAGTCAACTTCAGTAAAGGTAGCAAATCCGTCTCCACCTTCAGCTAAGAAGTTATTGGTAGCTACTGTATATGTCTGATCCATTTTTAGTGGAGTTCCATCAGGAAGACTTACAGAAACTACTCTTTCATATTTAGGCTGATCTGCGTCATACTCAACCCTTAAACCGGAATGCTGAAGCATTCCCTTATCAAAGGTAAAGCTCTGCTCTAAGATAGAGACAATCTGCTCACCTGTCATTTCTCCTGTTACAATTGTATTACCAAAAGGCAGGAGCTCGTAGATATGACCAACATTAACCTCACCCTGAGGTAGATCAATTCTTAACCCACCTGGATTCTGGAAGGCTATATCAGCATCTACTTCCTGAGCCATTGCATCTGTTGTCAGAGCCCCAACCTTAGAAATAGTGTCATAACTGCTGACTAACTGTTCCTCAGTTTCAATTAGAACTTCTGACATTATTGGTTCTAATTCCTTCTGATATTTTCTTACCATTTCAGCTATTTCGGGGTCTTCCTTGATTTTAATTACACTTTCTCGAACTGGGTGGCTCATTGGTACTGCATTATAAACTCTGCCTGTTTCCTTATTAATAAAGAATCTTAAGTTTCCGAGTTCTCGTCCGTGCTTATAGGCTTCTACAATTGGATTGCCGTTGACAACAGCTGTTACTGTATGGTGGCTGTGACCGCCAACAATACCATTTACGTCTACTTTTTTAGCTGTTTCCACTAACTCTCCGCTTACTTCACCACTTTCATAATCTGTTGTACCTGGAAGGTGGCCGACAACTATGACTAATTCGGCTCCCTGATTTTTCAGCTGAGCACTGTACTTCTCAATTGCAGCTGCCGGATCAGTAAATTCTAATTCGGCAATATTAGAGGGCATTGTAGTTCCTTTTGTATCTGGAGTTGAAATTCCGATAATACCAATTTTCACTCCATCTGCAGGAATCATTCTTGTAGGCTCTGCCCACTCTACTAGTTCACCAGTATTTTTGTTAACTATATTTGCAGCCAGCATTGGGAAATATGTCTGCTTGTTGATTCTTTTAAGTTCTTCAATTCCCCAGTCAAATTCGTGGTTACCAACTGCCTGAGCCACATAGCGGGCCTCATTCATAAATTCAATTACAGGTTCTGCGTTATTTAAACTGGAAATTGGAGTACCCTGATAGGCATCTCCACCATCAACTAAAATAGTACCTTTGCGGTTGGCACTGCGGTAGTGTTCAATTGCTCCCATCAGCTTGGCAGCCCCTGCTTCATAGCCTGCTTCTACCTTACCGTGGAAATCATTAGTTGAAAGCACATCAATCTGCCTGTAATTGTTGTGGGCTCTGTAGAGTAAGGCTGACATTTCTCCCATTGTCATCTCTGCCTTTGGAGCCAGCATATTATCTCCGCGGCCGACTAAGAGTCCCATTTCTACTGCCAGAGCAACTCTATCTTTATCATCTAAATTTCTGGTTATTTCTGATCTATCATTAAATTTATCCAGAACAGATAAATCAGGCATCTCAGCAATTCTCATCGCCTCGATTAACATTGAAGCAGCTTCTTCTCTAGTTAATACCATTTCTGGATTAAACTGCTCAGTATTTTCGACCAGACCTGCCCTTAAAGCAGCTTCTGCATAAGCGAGGTCTTCTCCTTCTAAGTCGCTAAAGCTTGCTTCTTCAACTTCAGCTGGAATATCATAGTTGAACATTCTAACCAGAGCCTGAACCAGCTTCATCTTTGTCAGCTCATCTCTTAAATTAATGCTCTCTGCATTCCAGGAGCGGTTAATTGAAGGGATTTCCAGTATATCATTATTAACTAAGGTTAGTGCTTCCTCTCTTTGTGGATGATCTAAGTCAGCACCAACAATTTCCCAGTTGTTGTCAACTAATGGTCTGATTTCTTCCTTCTGGTCTATATACTCAATGATCATTTCTCTAATTCCCTCTTCAGACTTGTAATAAGGATCATTTGAGATTATGCCATCAGAGTTTAAACCACTGTAGCGGTAGTTATTTAGGGCAAGTTTAAATGTCTGATCATCTCTTACCGGCTCTCCCTCAAACCTTAAATCTCTGATTCTGTTTCCAACCGGTTCAGAAATATCAATTTTGTAGTCAATACCCTGGAACATATCATAAGCATAACCGCGAATTTCTGGATCAAAACTAATAGTAATATCTCCAGGCTGATATGTGTTATAATAAGCAACAGTTGATTCTAAATAATTCTTAAGTTCTTCACCTGTTATTTCAACAGCATATAGTGTGTTGCTGTATTTATATATTCTGGCTGCATCCTTGATTGATACTGGACCCTGATTAATAGTTGAGTCAGCTACAAATAGGGCCGCAGAAGAAATATCAGCACCTGTATTTTCTAACTGAACTCTATTAATTAAATCAAGAACTGCTGTATCCTGAACCTGAGCGGCAGGGATACCTGCTACCGGATCTTCAGGAGTGAAATCGCCGGTTGCATAGCCAATAGGAGTATTTACATATTCTACAACTTCATTGTGATAGGGCTCAGCAACAGCCAGAGTTTCTGGATCAGCTTCATAATCTTCAGCTTCTAAGTGTACTCCCTCTTTACTGGCAACAACCCATTTGCCATTTTCCTGAGCTAGAGTCATTTTAATTTTTGAAGCCTGTTCTCCTGCATCTTTGGCTGCCATTACCAGCACACCATTAACTATTTCATTGACTGGATCGTGATCATGACCTGTAATCATTAGATCAATCTCTGGATTATTTTCTGCTACTTTGCGCGCCTGATCTCCACCACTTGGATCATGACGGCCTTCCAGACCGGAATGGACTAAGGCAATTATAATATCTGCTTTTTCCTCTAACTCCGGTATATATTCAGCAGCTGCCTGATCCATATCTTTAAATTCTAATGAATCTACCTTGTCTCCATCCCAGATAGGAATATTGGTAGTAGTTAAACCTAAAATACCGATCTTTACACCATCAATTTCTTTAATAGTATAGGGCTGAGCAAAAGGCTCACCTGTTTCTCTGACTATAGTATTGGCAGAAAGAATTGGAAAATCAGCATCAGCTAAAATTTCCTGCTGAGTTTCCAGACCAAAGTTAAATTCATGGTTTCCCAGAGTCATCGCACTATAGCCCATATGATTCATAACTTTCATCATTGGATGTACTACATCGCGGCGGTCCTTAAAAAGAGCTGTCAGTGTGTTACCCTGAATGGTATCACCTGCATCTAATAAAAGAAGGTTGGGGTTTTCTTTTTTTGCTTCTTTAACCATTGAAGCAATTTTTGCAATTCCTATATCATCTGCTTCACCGATCTTATAGGACCAGGGATAAATGGCACCGTGGATATCACTGGTTGCAATCACCGTTAATTCTTTTGCCGAAATAATTCCTCCCATGAGCATAATAAAACTCAAAGCCAAAATTACTGTCAGCATTAACTTTTTCTTCTTAATAAACAATCTAAATTCCCCCTCATAAAATTTTTGATTAAATAAAAATATTCACACTTTTCTAAATTAAAGCGCTAAATATTTCTATTTATGCTATTATTTATTTTATTCTGTATAAAAGTGAAAACTCCTGCCTCAAAATACAGCAGGAGTTAAATAATATTGAAATTTTTAAATAATATTAAAATTATTCAAATTCAGCCCAAATTTGTTTTTGGGTGATAATTTTCTTATTTTCAGCAGCTGCCTCCTTTATTTTTAAGGCTAAATACTGATCCTGAGAAGCTTCTGCTAAGGAATAAAAACTTTTCCCGCTTGCTAAAAATTTATACATTCTGACTAAAGCTTCCGCGACTGCAATTTCATCATCGGAAAATCTGGCCGGCAGAAATGGATTTTGATAAAGCCAATCTTCTCCACAGGTAATTCCCTTAAGATAAAAACCTTCCAGATTTTGATTAATACCAGCTTCCACTCTTTTTAAGTCTAACTCAACTGGGCTTTGATAATCCTTTAAATATTTTAAAGTTGAGTTTTTTATCTCACCTTCAGTACCCCTGATTAAAATTTCCTGGGATCTAATCCAGGAGCGGTGCTGACCACGCTCAAAATCATAGACTCCCAGTTTGCCGTCAAAGTTTAAAAAAGCAAACTCATGGCTTTTACTCACAATTTCCTTTTTGTCAGGCAGCCCAGAGCGGTCAGGACCTTTTACTACAGGCTCTTCAAAAAATCTGGCTTCAATTTCGGCGTTTTCAAATTTAATCCCTAATGCTTTTCTGAGCAAACTAACTGCATGATAGCCGTGGCTAATTGAAATTCTAGCATAATTAACTTCTCCCAGTCGGCCAGAATCAGCAAGCTTATAAATTGCCTGATGCAGAGGCTGCAGGTGATACTGTTCTGCTATCTGAATCGGATAATCTTTACTCAATTTTTGATTTAATTTAATCAGCTCAGCCAGATTAGCTGCCGGTGGAGTTTCTGCAAGAATAGGAATCTCAAATTCAGCCAGCTTTAAAATCACCTCAGTAGCTGCCTCTTTGCTGATCGAAAGCACTACAAAATCAGGACTTTCAGCCTGCAGCAGTTCTTCAGCTGACTGATAGGCTTTAAATCCCCATTTATTTCTAATTTCTTCGCGTTTATCTTCCCTACTGCTGACTACTCCTGCAAGCTGAAACCGCTCTGGTAGGGCTCTGGCAATTCTCAAGAAAAATTCTGCCCGCCAGCCGATTCCAATTACTGCAAAGTTAATTTTTTTAGGTACCGGGTACTTAGAATTTTTTTCCATTTTCATCTAAAAACTCCTTTAATAAAGCCAGACCAGATTTTAACTCTTTTTCATTGCCTGCAAAGCCAATTCGGAGAAAATTTTCTCTGCCAAAGGCAATCCCGGGCACTACTAAAACTCCCTTTTCTTTAAATAATTTCTTGGCAAAAGTTTCAGAATCTAAATCCAGCCTGTACTTTAAAAAGGCAGTTGTACCTCCATTTGGCTTAACATATTCCACCAATTCTTCATTCTGAACCCAGCGGTCCAGAATCGCAAGCTGTTTTTTTACTTTAGTTAAATTTCTTTCGATTATCTTATCTTTATTCTCCAGAGCAATAGTAGAAAGATAATCAGATATCATTCCATTTGAAATTGTCGTATAATCTCGATGCAGCTGACAGAGCTCAATTACCTCTTTCGGTCCAGCAATCCAGCCCATTCTTAAGCCAGCCAGAGAAAAAACTTTTGACATACTGCCAACACTGATTCCCTTTTCGTAGAGATCAGCAACCGAAGGTATCTTTTCTTCCAGATCAAAACCGCGGTAAACCTCATCTGCTAAAAGGTAGGCATCAGCCTCTCTTGCTATTTCAACTATCTTTTCTAAAATTTCTCGCTTCATCACTACTCCAGAAGGATTATTGGGATTGTTGATTGCTATCAGTTTTGTCTTTTCGCTTACCAGGGACTTTAATTTTTCTAAATCCGGCAGGAAACCATCTTCATACCTTAAGTCCAATTTTTTAACCTCAGCTCCAAAAGACTCAGGAATTGAATAAAGCTGCTGGTAAGTTGGAAAGACTGAAACAACTTCATCTTCAGACTCAACTAGAGAATATAATAATAAAAAGTTGGCGCCAATCGCTCCGTGGGAGGGTAAAATATTTTCCGGCTTTACACTTTCATAAAGGCTGCTCACCCCTTTTTTGAAAGCCGCTGAACCTTTGATATCTCCGTATGTAAGCTGCATTTTTTTGATCTCTTCCAGCCTGGCAGCCGGATCATCACTGAAATTTAAAAGCTCCTCTACTGTCAGAGATTCCACACAGGTTTCTGCAATATTATATTCAGCATCCATCTCATACTCGTTCATCCACTCTTCTACTCTAAATGGTGCTATTTTCATCTACTTCTCCTCCATTTTGTGAATTAATTCTTCTGTACCCGGTTCAAAACATCCTTTTTGAACCGGGTACCAACCAATTTAATTTTATCAGATAAAATAGAAAAACTCCACCGGCTTAAATCCAGCAGAGTTTTCCTCTTATAAGGGAGGTGAAAATTTCTAAGTACCCGGTACCAGAAATTACTTTCCAGAACCCATCGTCAGGCCGCGGATAAAGTATTTCTGTAAGAAAACAAAGACTACAATTGTTGGGATAGTAGCCAGTATAGCACCAGCCACTAAAACACTCCAGGAGGTAATAAAATTACCCTTAAGTGTTGCCAGTCCGGCAGTTACTGGTTTAAATCTATCATCGCGCAGTAAAACCAGTGCCCAGATATAATCATTAAAAATCCAGGTAAACTGCAGAGTCCCCAGCGCCGCCAGAGCCGGAAGCGAAAGCGGAATGTATATTTTATAGAAAATCTTAAATTCTGAAGCACCATCAATCCTGGCTGCTTCGGACAGTTCCTCCGGAATGGTAATCATATAGTTTCTCAAAAAGAAGGAACAAAAGCCCATCTGGAAAACAGTGTGGATCATAATCAAACCCCAGTAATTATTATAGATTCCCAAAAAGTTGCTCAATCTAAAGACTGGAATTAAAAGAATCTGAAAGGGAATCAGCATTCCAGCAACAAACATTAGATAAATAAACATGTTGCCCTTAAATTTATATTTGGCCAGGGCAAAACCAACTAGAGAAGATAAAGCTAAGGTCCCAAATAAGGAAGGGATGGTAATAATGAAACTATTTTTTAAGTAGGTATTTAAATTTCCGTCTGACCAGGCTGTTGCAAAATTACTGAAAGTTACATTCTCAGGCAGACTCCAGAATCCATTATTCATAATATCATCCATTGTTCTAATTGAAGTCAAAAACGCCCCAAATACAGGCAGCAGCCAGACTATAGTAAATAAGAGTAGGGCAGCAAAAATTACTGCATGTTTGATTCTTTTTTTCTGATGAATTGATAACTGCATTATTCGAGCTCCCCTTTCCTGATCTGGCGTAGATAAAT
>QBLP01000405.1 GCA_003070825.1 Halanaerobium sp.
CCTAAAGCACCAAAAAAAATGTCTTATGAAGAAGCATTAAGGCAAGCCGAGGACTCTTTGAGAAATCCTTATGAAGAAAACAGAGAACAAGTAATAAGTGATATTAACAGAAATATGGTATCTAAGGGTTTTTACGGTCAAGCACCTGGAGATTATTTAAAACAGGACGCTATGACTGATATGGAAAACGACTATCAGACACAAAAATCAAGATATGCACAAAATTTAAGAAATAGTAATTATGCAGAAGCATATCAGCAATATACTCACGAATTGCAGCAGTATAATCAACCTGATCCGTTTTGGAGTACAATAGGAACAATGGCAGGTGGATTTTTAGGCAGCCCAGGCGGTTCTAATATGATTGCTAACTGGCTAACAGGATAAGGAGGTGTATTATGGGCTTAGGAAGTGGTTTTGGCTATGGAGGCTCGACTATAGACAGAACAAATTATAATAGTGGTAATAGTAGAAATGATACTGCAAATAACAGTTATAGTAAAAGCAACAGAAGTGGAAGCAGTAATCGCTATTCATCAAACACACCAACAAGTACAAATAATGTTTTTAGTCATAAAGGGGAAAGTGGAAGTAGTAATCGTTATTCATCAAACACACCAACTTTAAATTATGCAAATGATAAACAAAATATTTTAGAAAATGCACCTTCTAAATCAATTACAGAAAGCTATAAAATAGCAGAAAATCCTAATCCTTTTATAAGGGACGTTATGAGTATAGGACAGAAATACAATACTTATCAAAGACAGGCTGCTAATCCAGAATATAATCAATATATTCAAAATAAGAATAATGAATACAGCAATAAATACAGTAATTTCAGATGGGGCAATTATAATTGGAATGATTTAGGACAGAATGATTTTCAAAGTCAGCAAAAATTGACAGGTTTATTTAGTAATACAGGAAATAATTTTATGGACAATCAAACAACTTTATCATTGGCTAAAAGAGCTTTATTCGGCTAAGGAGGTGAGCATATGGCTAGAAAAGGTAGTGATTTTTTAACAGGTTTTATGCAAGGTTTTAATCAAGCAGGTGGTATGCAGAGGGTATCAAATTGGGCTGCTAAAAAAAGTGGTAGTTATGATGTATTTCAAGATCCTTTTGCTATGCAGGCTTATAGTCGAGCTAGACAGATTGGTACTCCTGCAGCACAGCAGGAATTTACAGATAAGTACGGTCAATATGTAGAGCCAGATGAAGGATATTCGGCTTCTGAAATGTTTTTTGGTAAAGAAGATCCAACTTATTTAGGTATGAACAAAGGTCAGTTTTTAAACACAGCAGTACAGGCTTTAAGCAGCGGGGCGTGGGACGAAAATGAGTTTGGTAACATTATGGCTGGTGCTAGTGAGGCATACGGAGAAGATTTAACTAACAAC
>QBLP01000406.1 GCA_003070825.1 Halanaerobium sp.
GCCTTAGGCCAACCCAATCTTATCATCTATATCTGATACTTCAGAAACTATTTTTAACAAGATATATTTATTAGTATTCTCTATTTCATTAAAATCAAGCTTAACAATCAGGATACTCTTAAAAATTCAATTCTTCCTAATTTCTTTACCACGGCAGTAAATTATCCTCTATATTTTCTTTATAGAGTCTCTCATATTCTTTAACTCTCTCTGAAGTTAAATTATCAGATGCACTCAAATTCTCCTTTAGCTGTTTCTCATTTCTTACACCCGGGATAACTGTCGAAACCTCGGGATAACTTAATATATATCCTAAAGCCTCCTGAACCATACTATTACTTTCACTCTTTATCTCTTTAACTCTCTCAACCAAATCTGCCCTTCTTTTGATAACTTGTGGAGACCAGCGATCCCTTATTCCAGAAAATTCACTATTGTGATCATATTTACCAGTTAACCAACCTGAATCTAAAGGAACTTTTACTATTAGCCCGACATCCTTTTCTCTAGCTAAAGAGAAAGCATCTTTAGTCTCCTGATGAAAAATATTAAAAAATATCTCTAAAACTTCTGAATCGCTATTTTCTAAAACATATTTCATTTGAGTACTGGTATCAACAGATACACCATAACTTTTAATCTTGCCAGACTGTTTCAATTCCTCTAAAATTTGATAATGATTCTGCTCTCCTCTCATAATCTCATGAGGTGGACTATGTAACAATACTGAGTCAAGGTAGTCTGTCTGCAGCTTTCTCAAACTGGTCTCGACCGAATCCTTAATTAAAGAAGGATTAAAATCTGTATGTCCATCAGCAAAATGGCCAAACTTAGTACTGATTATTACTTGCTCTCTTTTTCCCTTTAAAGCCTTACCTAAAAGTTCTTCACTCTTCCCGCCAGCATAGTTTGGAGCGGTATCAAAAAAATTACAGCCCAGATCTATAGCTTTATGAACAAGTTTGATCGCTTCTTTATCTGTGGCTCCTTTCCAACTTTCTGTGTTGCCCAACTGCCAGGCTCCAAAACCAACTTCTGATACCCTTAAACCGGTGATTCCCATTCTTCTTTTCTTCATCTATAATTCCTCCTTTTTTAATTAGAAAATTAATCTGATGGCTCAATTCTCAGCCGCTAGACTAATAAAAAAACTTAAATTTTTGGGTTTAAATGTAATAAAAGTATATCATTAATGCTATCACATCTTGTAATCAAAATAAAGATTGTAATTGCTCTTTTTGCTGGAGCGAAATGGATATTTGTATGATTCACTGCTTCATTTTGTTTCTGATACCTTAGAAAAAACTTTTATCTTGTTTCATTTTCTACAGCAATGTAAGCAGATTCTAATTTAGATTTCAAAGTTATTATCCTTTCTAGAGGGATGTTCTTTATTTTTTGTTA
>QBLP01000407.1 GCA_003070825.1 Halanaerobium sp.
TTCCTGCAGAGAGTGCAAAATGATAGAAGTAAATTTGCTAATCCTGGTGCTATCAATACTGTTAGAGCGGAAGATTTAAAACAGGAATTACAGAATAAGTACGATCAGCAGCAGTATGCTAAAATTGTGTCTAATGCTGAAAGATTTTATCAGTTAAGACAGGAGAGAATTATACCTGTTATGGAGCAGTCAGGTATGTTTACAGAGGCAGCTATGGAAAAGGTAAGGAATAATAAAGAGTATGTAACTTTTGAGGTAGTAGATTATATTAATACTGAATTTGGCGAAGGTACTGGCGATATAATTATGCGGCAATATGGTACAGGTAGGAAAATAAGTAATCCACTTGTTGCCACAATGCTTAAAGATATGAGTATAATCAGTTCTATCCGTATTAACGAGTCTAAGGTGGCTGCAGTAAAAGCATTAAAGAAAATAGCCCCAGAGTCAATAAGACAAGCACCAACAAAAGAAATATACGGTAAGATAATACCTAAAGACTCTACAGACGCTGATGAAGGATTAATAACTTTTACAGTTAACGGCAAATTAGACGGATATTTAGTTGAAAAAGATATAGCTGACCTATACGAATATACTCCACACAAGGCTAATGCAGCTACAAATACTATTTTATCAATAGTCCAGGGTATGAAGTCGATAATGGTATCTCACAACCCAGGTTGGATGATTTTTAACATTCCACGAGATTTCTTTGCTACAGTTATGAATAACCCTGAAATTGGTATAAAAGATATTCCAGCATTAGCCCACGAGTACAAGAAGGCTTTTTCAGAAGCCTGGAATAATGTAAGGCACAATAAGAGATCAGAAGATATTTCATATATGAGAAGAAATAGAATGTTAACCATAGACAGAATGTATAGACCTTCTGACAGTTATATGGAAGATGATACTCAACAGCTATTAACTGAAATCTTTGATTATAACGAACAAAGTGGGGAAGAACACAGCAGATTGCAGAAATTAATACCTGATAAAGTCCGTAGTGCTTGGGAGGGATTAGACAACTTCGGTCAGGTGTCAGAAATGACAGGCCAGATTGCTGGATATAGAATGTTGAAGAATATGACTAATCTATCAGAAGGCGATTTAGCCCACAGAGTAAGGACCAGAGTCGGTACTCCTGATTTTAAGCAGAGAGGTGCTTTACACTCAATTACTAATAACTTATTTATCTTCTCAACAATTAGGAAATCAGGTTGGACTGCTGCAGCTGAAAGTTTTAGGCAAAATCCAGGCACATTCTTATTTAAAGTTGCGTTATTAAGTTTGCTGCCTAAATTACTGCAGTTAGGAGCAGAAGAAGCTGACGAATTATTCCCAAATAGTGAATTTGCTAAAAAGATAGCAGAAACAATGGAAGGCGTCAGCGAATATAA
>QBLP01000408.1 GCA_003070825.1 Halanaerobium sp.
TTGTTTTTTCCAGGATTCGATTATCAAAAATTGCAATTGAATTTTCTATATTTCCAACTACTGCAAAACTATACCCATTATTTTTTATTTTCTCTCTAATAGTATTCATGTTTCTAACATTAACTGACTTAAAATCCTGAATAGTAAAAGGTGCATATATTTTATAGCTAATTAAAACTAATATAATTATAATGAAAATTAATATATATAGTTTACCTCTACTCTTCAACTTCTATCCCACCTCTAATGATTAAATAAAAAAATACAAAGACACCTATTAAAATGCCAACATATTTACTAAAGAATCTCCAGTAAAATAATAAGGGGAAAAGATCACTTTGATTGACAAATCTAGAAAAAAGAAGTGAATAACCGCCCTCTGCAATTCCGGCAGCTCCTGGTGTAGGAGCAAAATACATAATAAAAACAACCAAAATCTGAAAGATTAGTATTTGGAAAAAAGATGTGTCGTTATAGCCCAGCCCTTGAAGTATCAAAAATGAAAATGAGAATTCAGTTAATAAAAATATAACTGTAAATAATAAAGATAAAAATACAAAAATTTTCTTACCCTGAATAAAAAAAGCAAGGTCTTCTGAAAAGAGCTCAAGATGTTTAAAAATGTATCTTACAATTCTTCTAAATCTTTTTTTATTAAGAAGATGTTTAGATTTTAGAAAATATAAGAACTTATAGATGATTTTCATGATTAATCTAACTTTGAAAATCAAAAGATAAAAAACAAAAACATAAAGAGCTAAAAAAATTACCAAATAAATAAAAACATAGTTTGAAGGAAGCAAATTAAGCATTGACTTATTCCTGAAGATTATAAAAGGAACACTCAAAAAAAGCATGGTTGCTGATAATAAGGTTCTAATTAAAGCAGCTGCTGAAGATTTCCCCAATGGTATACCTTTTTTTTGCAAAAAATATACCTGAGCAAAACCACCACCGGTAGCCAGTGGAGTAATATTTGAGATGAAGAAATTGATAAATACTAACTTATAAACATTCCAAAAAGAAATTTCAGCATTTAAAGTTTTTAAAACAAAATATAACCTCGAAGCATCAAAAATATAATAAAAAAATAGTAATCCAATTAATGATGCAATGACTGCTGCAGGAAAAGAAAAAAATACATCAAGATTACTGCCTTGGGAATAGATTCTATTAATATAATACATTGAAAAAATTGAAATTGAAACAAATAATGCAAGATAAAGAAGCAAATTCTTAAGGTTAAAATATAATTTTTTATCTTTTTTTGCCATTAAATTTTTCATCCTTTCAATATATGTTTGTTAGCATAACTAGTTCTTTATTTAGCTTGAATATATTTTTTCCAATCATCAGTAATTTTTTACACCACGATTTTAACACTTACGAAGATAATTATAA
>QBLP01000409.1 GCA_003070825.1 Halanaerobium sp.
GACAGAATCGAACTGTCGACACGTGGATTTTCAATCCACTGCTCTACCGACTGAGCTATTCCACCTAATATGTAATTAATTAAAAATGGTTGCGGGGACCGGATTCGAACCGATGACCTCCAGGTTATGAGCCTGACGAGCTACCAGACTGCTCTACCCCGCGCTATGAATGGTGAGCCATGGAGGATTCGAACCTCCGACAACCTGATTAAAAGTCAGGTGCTCTGCCAACTGAGCTAATGGCCCATTTCTCTTGCGACGCTTTTTATAATATCAATAAACCAGGTGGTTGTCAAGAAAAAAGTACAAAAAAGTTTAATATAAAGTAAAATTTAGAAAAAATAAAAGGCAGACAACAAATAGAGCTGCCCACCTTAAAATTTAAATCATCTCAAACTGCAGTGTCACATTATTAAACTAAGGTAAATAATTTTTAGGATTCAGCGGCTTTTCATTTTGTAAAACTCCAAAATGAAGGTGGGGCCCTGTGCTTAAACCTGTATTTCCTGATAAAGCTACCACTTGTCCCTTATTAACCATTGAACCTTTAGCAACACTTACCTTTGAGTTATGTGCATAAAGAGTTTCTATACCCCGACCATGATCAATAATAACTGTATATCCAAATCCGTTCATCCAGCCGCTATGTACAACTTTTCCTCCTGCTGCTGCTTTTACACGAGTACCTGATGGTACAGCAATATCCAAACCATTATGAAATAATCTTTATTCTGACGAATTGTATCTATATCAGTACCATACATTCTGGCAATGGTACTTAAAGCATCTCCTCGCTGTACTTTATGTACTATCTGCTCAGAAGAAGATTCATTTCTTTTAGCTTTTGCCTCACTTTTACTGCTGTCTGATTTTTCAAAATCTACAATTGGAAGCACCAGTTCCTGGCCTTCTTTAATAAAATCTGAATTTAAATTGTTGGCATCCATAATTTCTTCTACCGGTAGATTTCTGCGGGCTGCAATTGTGGAAAGTGTATCGCCCCTGCGGACTGTATAATAAATCTGTGCTCTTTTAGCTTCCGATTTTTCTTCAGTATTCTTAGCTTCAGTCTTTGCTTCGGCAGTTATAATCTTATCTCTTGGAATTTTCAAATCCTGTCCGGGTTTTAATTTAGAAGAACTCATGTTATTAAACTCCATAATTTCTTCTACAGTCACATCTCTTGACCCAGCAATTCCTGACAGAGTATCTCCATTATCCACTACATAAAGCTCATAAGATACTTTCTCAGAAATCATTTTTTTCAATAATTCAAGGGTTCTACCTCCAACAATACCATCAACCTGCAGATTATTACTTTCCTGAAAAGATTCGACCGCTACTTCGGTAGTTCGACCAAAAATGCCATCAGTCGAAACATTATAGCCAAGTGTCTCTAAATATTTCTGGACTTCAATTACATCTCTACCTCGATCATTTAATTTAACCTGAAAAGCGGAGGCAGTGATAGTTATTGACAAAAGAAAAACTAATAAAAATATTAGCGTTGTTAAATAGGTATTTTTTTCCATTTCTCCCCTCCTTTCTTTTTTACTCTACTATACATATTTCTAGATAAAACTCAGATTTCCTTTTTATATTTCCCTTTTTTGTTTAAATTTATAAAATTATTCTGTCTCAGGGCCTCATAGATAATAATGGAAACTGAGTTAGAAAGATTCAGAGATCTTAAATCATCTTTCATAGGAATCCTAATACATCTATCAAGATTATTTTCTAATAATTCTTCCGGTAGACCTGCTGTTTCTTTGCCAAATAGAAAATAATCATCATCCTGATATTCAAATTCAGCATATGATTTTGCTGCTTTAGTGGTTGCATAAAAAAAGCGCCCACCTTTATTT
>QBLP01000073.1 GCA_003070825.1 Halanaerobium sp.
AGATGTGTATAAGAGACAGATTTCACAGTTTTATCTTACCATCCCCCACCGACACCGTCCTGTCGCATACACCTGTTTTTTAATAATTCTCCAGCATCTTTTCTATTTCCTGCTTTATTTCTTTCCTCAAATCCTCGGGCTGCAGGACCTCTGCCTCAGAGCCATAACCCAGGATCCACTTTTTTATCTCTTCCCGGCTGCCAGTTTTAACCTTAAATATAATTTCATTCTCACTAATGCTATTAATCTCTTGCTTGTCACTCCAGTGGTATTCAGGCACAAAGCGGGCTGCTCGGCCGCTAAATTTAACTTCTACTTCCATCTCCTCTTTGCCCTGTTCAACACCCCAGGCATTATCAAGTTCTTCTGCCAGAGAAAAGTCAGCAGGCAGCTTATAAGTTTCTGCTGTTAGTTGAATTTCCTTAATCCTGTCTATCCTGAAAATTCTTTTTTCCTCCCGCAGATGACAATAGGCATAGAGATAGGGGGCTCCATTATTGAAAAACAAATTATAAGGATCAAGTTTTCTTTCAGTTGTCTGGTTGCTGCTCATTGAATAATAATCAACGTCAATCCTTTTTTCCTCATTAATTGCTTTCTTTAACTTATCAAATTTATGCTGGTGTTCCTCAAGCTCAACAAAGGGATCAGAAATAATCTCATAATTTTTAATATAGCTGCCCATACTGCTTTTTAAAAATTCAGGCAGGGAATTATAGACTTTGGCCAGTCCTGATTCAAGTTCCTTTTTCATTGGAAAACTGCGGTTTTGATATTCTTTAGCTGCCAGCAGAACTGCCTCAGTTTCTTTTTGATCCAAATTTGGAGCTTTAAAACGGAAATTATCCAGAATCTTGTATTCCTTGAGGTGGTTATCATAATAAATTGGAACTCCCAGCTCCTCCATCACCCTTTTATCCCGGTGGAAAGTTCTTTCTGAGACCTCAAAATACTCCGCAAAATCTTTAGCCTCCCAGTGCTTATAAGGTTCATTTAAAAGCATAATTGTTTTTATAATCCGAAAAATCCTGTTTTTATCTGCCATCAGTCCACCCCTTATCTAAATATTTTGTCAATTTATGTCGCAAATATTAACACTCAATACTTTATTTTCCTTATATAATTATTTCGTGATCGAAAAGAACAATCCTTTAAAAAAGAAAAAAGCCGGCTGAAATTAATCAGCAGACTCCAAATTTTAAAACTATTTGTTTTCTACAAACTGTATTTTTACTCCATTTGGATCAAGCACATAAAAGAATTCAATCTCCGGATTGGGAGCAATGGGTCCGCTTACAACTTCAACTCCCTTTTCCTGCAGGAATTTCATTTTTTCAGATACTGATTCAATTTCAAAGCCAAGTGAGATATCCTGTCCGATCTCAATATCTTCTTTTCCCTGGTCAGCAATTAACTCAACTTCAGTCTCCCCTGCAGCAGCCGCTAAAAATGCAATTTCTCGCTCAGGGCCGGCTTCAAATCTCCGCTGCAGCTTAAGCCCCACAATCTGCTGATAAAATTCAATCGACTCTTCTAAATCTTTAACCTTAATAGTTGTCCACAAATAGCTCATTATTCCACTCTCCTATTCTTACTTGATAATTAATTATATTTTCAATTTAAATCAAATTAAAGGGCCACCAACTAAAAAGTTAATGACCCCAGATTTAATTTCCAATTATTTCTAAGTACCCGGTACCTAGCTCCTATTTAACTTTTCAACAATTTCTTCAACCTGCTTCCGGTTGACTGCACCTTCTGAAAACATAACCAGTGCTCTTAAAGGCATGTACTTTAACATTGCTTCCATCATCTCGCTCTTTCTGCCGCCGAGCATTTCGAAGAGATCTGTACCCTCTAAATATTCACTGAGCAGCTCGTTGAAAACTTCTTCTGCTTCCGGGTCAGCCAGAATATCACCGACATTGGTATTAATTGTGTACTCATAGGGCAGCTCAACAGTGGATTCTACCCTGACTGTTTCTTTTAATCTAATATCTCTGGAAGAAGCTCCAACTAAAATATCGTATTCTCCACTTTCTACATACCAGTCATCAATTTCAGTATTATAATAAGCAAAGGCTCTTTTATCTAACTCAAACTCAACTATTTTTTCCTGGCCGGGTTCTAATTCTACCTTGGCAAATTCTTTTAATTCCTTTTCCGGCTTAATTACAGTGCTTTCTGGATCAGATACATAAAGCTGAATAATCTCTTTACCATAGATATCGCCAGTATTTTTAACTTTTAGACTTAAATTTAAAGTCTCCTGGTCTGTGATTTCATTTTTCTTAATTTTTAAGTCACTGTATTCAAAATCAGTGTAGCTTAGACCATAACCGAAGGGGAAAAGTGGCTCAATTTCTTTACTGTCATAATAGCGGTAACCGACAAAAATTCCTTCTCTGTACTCCACCTTATCTTTTTCTCCCGGAAAGAATAAATAAGAAGGATTGTCACTTAGTTTTTGCGGAAAGGTTTCGGCCAGTTTTCCGGATGGATTAACATGACCAAATAAAATGTCGGCTGCAGCACCTCCGCCAGCCTGACCGGTTAGATAACCTTCTAAGACACCTTTAACATTATTTAACCAGGGCATAGTGATTGTAGAGCCGTTGCTCAGTACCACTATCGCATTTTTATTTACTTCTGCCACCTCTTCGATTAAACGATTCTGATTTGGGGGTATCTCCAGAGTCTCCCGGTCATAACCCTCAGATTCGTAGCGGTCCGGCAGTCCAGCAAAAATTATTACTTTATCTACCTTTTCAGCGAGCTCCTTGGCCTTAGCTATCAATTTAACATCATCTTCATCACTTTCAAGTGAATAACCTTCTGCATAAGCTAATTTTTGATCTGTATATTTCTCAAGTTCAGCATAAGCATTATCAACCTGATAGGGATTAATATTAGAACTTCCCCCACCCTGAAAACGCGGCTTTTTGGCAAAAGAACCGACAACTCCAAGCTTTTCATCTTCAGCTAAAGGCAGTATACTCTCTTCATTTTTGAGTAAAACCATTGAATCAGCAGCAATTTCTCTCGCCAATTGATGGTGCTCATCTTTACTGTAGTTTAAATCATCACGATCATTTTCTACAGCCTTAAAGATGATTTTCAGCATTCTCTCTGCAGCTCTATCTAAGCTCTCTTCACTTAAGCTGCCGTTTTCTACAGCTTCTACAATTGCCTTTTTACCGTCTCCATGACTGGAAGGCATCTCAAGTTCTAAACCAGCTGCAATTCCCTTATCTCTGTAATTTACAGCACCCCAGTCAGAAACAACAAAACCTTCGTGTCCCCATTCTTCTTTGAGAACATCTGTTAATAAGTATTTATTTTCAGAAGCATGAGTTCCATTGACCTGATTATAAGCACACATAACTGTCCAGGGCTGAGCTTCTTTAACAACTTTTTCGAATGCTGATAAGTAAATTTCTCTTAAAGTCCGCTCATCAATTTGAGCATCTACTGTCAGGCGTCTGTGCTCCTGATTATTGGCGGCAAAATGCTTGAGTGAAGTCCCAACTCCCATACTCTGAACACCCTTAACATAATTTGCAGCCAGTTCTGAAGCTAAAAGTGGATCTTCAGAAAAGTACTCAAAATTTCTTCCACAGAGGGGAGAGCGCTTAATGTTAACTCCAGGTCCTAAAAGTATATTGACATCTTCCGTCTGACTTTCTTCTCCTAAAGCTTCTCCCATTCTGCTCATCAAATCTCTATCCCAGGAGCAGGCTAAAGCTGAAGCAGTTGGAAAGCAGATTGCTTCAACACTTTCCCCCATTGATGCACTTTCTTTTTCTTTCGGTTCTTTTCTTAAACCATGGGGCCCGTCTGCCATCATGATTTCTGGTATCTCAAGCCTATCAATCGAATGTGTTCTCCATCTGCTGGCTCCAGAACAGATTTCGGCTTTTTCTTCAACTGTCATTTTCTTAAGTAAATCCTTTATTTTTTGAGTCAAAGTAAATTCCCCTTTCAGATATTTGAAATAATTTAAATCTTAAATTTTCTCTATTAAATATATTCGCGAAAACGATTTATTTACCTTCATTATTTGCGATTAAATTCTAATTAAAATTTTAGTCAGCTTAAAAACTAAATTTATTAACTATGCTGATCTTGTAAAAATTTTTCTGCCACTTCTGGAAAAATAATATAGGAAAGAATATCCTCTTCTTTCTGGCTGAGATTTTTAATTTCTGCTGCAGCTTTCTCATATGCCGGCTCAAGGTTATCAGCCGGACGATTTGTAATTACCTGATCCTTAGATATGATATTTTCAATTAATTCAGGATTGATCTCCCCGGGAGGATTGCCATACATTCCCCGCAGATAATTCTTGAATTCTTTGGAGACGAAGCTGTATTTTTTACCGGTTACAACATTAAAGACTGCCTGAGTTCCAACAATCTGGCTGGTCGGTGTTACCAGAGGTGGGTAGCCCAGGTCTTTTCTGACTTTAGGAATTTCCTCTAAGATTTCCTGATAGCGGTCAAGCTGATTCTGTTCCCGCAGCTGATTGCGCAGATTGGAAAGCATTCCGCCGGGCAGCTGATTTCGAATGATTCTGGGATCAACCTCATAGGAACCAAGATAATCTCTGTAATTTTCTCTGACTTCCCTAAAATAATCTCCTATTTTCTCCAGAGAATTCAGATTAAGATCAGTATCAAACTGACTGTCATTTAAGACAGCGGCCAGTGTTTCTGTTGTTGGCTGAGCTGTTCCCGAGCTAAAGGCAGAAATTGCTGTATCTATAATATCAACTCCAGCTTCTACAGCTTTTAAATAGGTCATAAAAGCAAAACCAGCAGTGTTGTGGCTGTGAATTTCTACTGGAATCTCAATTTCTGATTTCAATTTTTTTATCAGATCATAGGCTTTAAAAGGAGTTAATAAACCTGCCATATCTTTAATACAAAGAGAATCTATTCCCTTTGCTGAAAGCTCTTTAGCCTTTTTGACAAAACTCTCACTGCTGTGGATTGGGCTTGTGGTATAAACGATTGAGCCCTGAGCTTCTGCACCGTATTTTTTTGTAAATTCAACTGCTTTTTCCATATTTCTAATATCATTTAGGGCATCAAAAATTCTAATAATATCAATTCCGTTTTCGACTGATTTTTTGATAAACCGCTCCAGTACATCATCAGGATAATGCTTATATCCTAAAATATTCTGCCCTCTTAAAAGCATCTGCAGTTTTGTCTTTTTAACTCCTTTTCTTATCCTGCGCAGCCGCTCCCAGGGGTCTTCATTTAAAAAGCGCATACAGCTGTCAAAAGTTGCTCCACCCCAGACTTCTAAAGCATGGTAGCCCACCTGATCAAGATCTGCTAAAACTGGTATAATATCTTCAATCTTTAATCGGGTTGCAATCAAAGACTGCTGACCATCTCTTAAAACTGTTTCGGTAAATTTAACTGACATCTGATCACCGCCTGATTTATTTTTTTTAATAAAATTAAGTTTAAATTACTTCCTAATAATTAGTTCGATAAGCTGGGCTGCTTTTCCTTTAAAAAAGAAAAAAGACAGCTCCGGAGAACTGCCTTTAAGTGAGTCAATTAAATTTTAATTTGGATAAATATCACTCTTCAAGTCGCTGATATAAATCCATAAATTCTTTTGCCATATCTTTAAGTAAAATTGCTGTCATTAAATGATCCTGAGCGTGAGTAAGCAGCAGACTGCTTTCTAATTTCTCTCCACCAGCTTCTTTGTTAATAAGTTCTGTCTGTTTGAGGTGGGCTTTAATCAATTGATCATCTGCCTCATTAAAGACATCTTCTGCCTCTTCAGGTTCATTGTTTTTCGCATGTTTAACAGCTTTTAAAAACTTCTTTTTTACTTCTCCACTTAAAGAAATAATTTCAATTAAATTCTCTTCCAGTTCCATCAATATCCTCCTTGATCAACTATTAGCCCAGAGCTATAAAAACCATTAAGTAGTGCAGGATTCCACCAGCTAAAATAAAGAAATGAAATATCTCATGAAAACCAAAATTAGGGCTCAAATCTGGCTTTTTAAGTATATAGAATACTGCTCCAGCAGTAAATGATAAGCCTCCTGCGAACATTAAGACTAAATTGGCTGTGGGCATTGTCATAAATAACTGATGAAAGGCGAAAATACCAACCCAGCCCATTAATAGATAAACTATAGTATATAAAATCCGGGGAGTTTTAAAGTACATAAACTTCAGGAAAAAACCGCCTAAAACCAGTCCCCACTGAACTGCAATAATTGTCCACTTCAGCCAGCCTTCTAAATAAAGGTAAGCAACCGGAGTATAAGAACCGGCGATCATTACAAAAATTGCAAAGTGATCTAGCTTGCGCCAGATAGACTGTTCATCATCTTCTTTTTTAAAGGCATGGTATAATGAGCTTGCCAGAAATAAAAATGCTACTGAGAGACCATAAACGGCAGCAACAATAATTTTATCCGGACTTTCTAAAGCTCTAAAAATTAAAAATACCAGCCCAATTAATGCTAAAATAAAACCAACAAAATGAGAATAAAAGGAAACCTGTTCATCTTTTCTCATTTTAAAACCTCCATTCTCTCTACTTTAAATTGATTGTAACACTCAAGAATAAATTTTCAGCTAAATTGATTACAATCTCAGGCTTTTCTAATTTTATTATAACATTAATTTATTAAAATATCATTATAAATAGAAAAACTGCCAGTTATTAATCTTAAACCGGCAGCCCTAATTTTTTATTGATATGCTTATTTAAATTTATTTATTCAGCTAACTCAAGTGCAATCTCCATCATATCAGTAAAGGTCTTTTCTCTTTCTTCAGAAGTAGTTTCTTCTCCAGTTACTAATGAATCACTAACTGTTAAAATACTTAATGCATCTACTCCATACTTAGCTGCCAGAGTAAATAGCTCAGCTGATTCCATCTCTACACCTAAAACTCCGTATTCTTTCCACTTTTTCCAGGCTTCAGAGTCATCATTATAAAAAGCATCTGAACTTAAAATGGTACCTACTTTAACATCTGTACCTTTTTCTTCAGCTACCTGATAGGCCTTTGATAAAAGTTTGAAGCTGGCTGCTGCTGCAAAATCCTTACCATCAAAACGCATCTTATTTAAGTTGGAATTACTGCAGGCTGCTTTCGCCAGGATTACATCTCTTACTTTGGCTTCTTCATTAAAAGAGCCACAGGAACCAACCCTAATCAGATTTTTCACTCCATAATCTCTAATTAATTCGTTAACATAAATTGAAAGTGAGGGCATTCCCATTCCTGTTCCCTGGGTGGAAACTCTTTTGCCCTTATAAGTTCCTGTAAATCCATACATTCCTCTAACATCATTATATTGTTTTACATCTTCTAAATAGTTTTCTGCAATAAATTTAGCTCTCAGTGGATCTCCAGGCAGCAGAATTGTTTCTGCAATTTCGCCTTTTTTTGCACCAATGTGTACACTCATAAGTATAACCTCCTATATATTTTCAGTTCTATATATTATTATAATATATTTAGCTTAAAATGACAAAAAAACTGAATCAAAAATCAGATCAAAAGGGGGTGTGTTGTGAAATAAATAACTATAACCAGGTCCAAAACACTTTAAACAACAAAAAACCACCCCGGGGAAGGGTGGCTTTAATTATCATTATATATTTAAGGGTTATATAATTATTTGCTTATTAGTTTTAGTTTTAGTTATTGTTATTACTTTAGTTATATTTTAGCCTGATCGGCTCATATAATTTGCTTAGTAGTTACCTAAGTTTTTAAAAGCATTAAGCTTTGCTTGATTCTCATTAGATTCAAGTTTAGCCTCTTTCATGAATTTGAACATGCTATTAAACATATGCAATCATCCTTTCTTATAAAGTTATATTAGTTATTATCTGATTGTCTTATATTTTTAAAAGTTATTTGCTTTTAATGAAACAGTCTTTAGTACTGATTTAAGTGAGCACAAGAATCATGTTTGAGCTGCTTTTCTTTAACTGAGCGAATATTGCTCTCGATTCTTCTACCCTCACTATTACTTGCTTTAATGAATGTGAATAAAGAATTCAACATTATCAAATCACCCTTTCTTATAGTCCTGTCTCTTATACACATCT
>QBLP01000410.1 GCA_003070825.1 Halanaerobium sp.
GGTCTATACCGGCTCTAAAGACAATTTCACGGGCCGAATAGGGGCCGATCCCTCTAAAATTATACATTACTGCTCGGAAAGCAGCTGTAGTTAATAACTATTACAGTGAAAACCAGGAGGAAATTGAAATCAAGCTCGACCCCTCTAAATCTGCTTCTGATAATGCCCAAAAATATTTTAAAAAATATAATAAATTGAAAAAAAGTGTAAAACATTTAAAAAGAGAAATTGCTAAACTCAGACATGAGGAAAAATATTTAAAACAGGTCAGTATGAATATTGAACAGGCTGAAACTTTAGATGATTTAGAAGAAATCAAGGAAGAATTAAAAGAAGAAAATTATATAAAAAAACAGCAGCATAACAGAAAAAATAAAGGCAGCAAAAAACTGCCACCTCGCAAATTCATTTCCAGTGACGGCTATCAGATTCTGGTGGGAAGAAATAACAAACAGAATGACAGGTTAACCAAAAAAATTGCCAATGATGGTGATATCTGGCTGCACACCAAAGTTATTGCAGGATCACATGTAATAATCAAGAGAGATACCGAAAAAGATATTCCTGATAATACTCTTAGTGAAGCAGCAGCAATTGCTGCTTATTTCAGTAAGGCAAGAGAATCAACAAATGTTCCTATAGATTATACACCCGTAGAAAATGTTAACAAACCAAAAGGAGCAAAACCGGGACTTGTCTATTATGAAAAATACCAGACTATCTATATCGATCCAGCTGACAGAAAATTATTAAAAAAATTAGCAGCAGATTAATTTCTGCTGCTCCATTTATTCTTAATTAAAATAATCAGCTTAATGATAACAATTAAGCTAAAGATGGCTGTCAATATTATGATTATCCGCAGTGGATATCTTTGATAATAAGACTGTCCTTTGTTTAAAGTTAAATTTACTGTCTGACTTGAATTAACCAGCCTGCTTTTCAAAACTGTTTTTCCTCTTTCTGTTATATAACCACTAAAACCACCCCTGACCACTCTAATTAAGTCAGTACGGCTTTCTGAAGCTCTAAAAACTGCAGCAGCAAAGCTCAGATTATTATAAACCCTGGATTTAAATTCTCCCTCTGCAGCTGAATGGACAATTAAATTTCTATCCGCAGCCCTACTCTGCTTTCTGTCTACCAGCGGTATAAAAATTTCTTCTGCAAAAAGATTAAGATAGGCCAGATCGTTTATATCTACTTCAGCAGTTGAAGAAGTCTTTTTGGCTGATCCCGGATTAAAGTTTAAGTAATCAGACATCAATCCAGTTATTTCTTCCAAAAAAGGAAAGTTTATTTCTGTCATGATATTACCCTGTTTATTACTCCTCTGAATAACATCCATTTCTTTTGACAAAAGAAATAGAGAATTATATACCTCAGATTTATAA
>QBLP01000411.1 GCA_003070825.1 Halanaerobium sp.
ATTACAGGCAGGAACAATTTCAATTTTAAACATTCTCATTTTTGCTGTTCTGGCGATTATAATCATTGCTGGTATAATTTTTGTGCAGCAGGGTGAAAGAAGAATTCCAGTTCAGTATTCTAAGAGAATTGTTGGCCGTCGAGTTTATGGTGGTAGAAGCACTCATATTCCAATGAAGATTAATCAGGCTGGAGTAATTCCGGTAATTTTTGCTTCATCTGTGCTTTTATTTCCTGGGATTATTGCTCAAGTATTACCTTATGACTGGGCAGCTGGCTTAGCAAATGCTATTAGTCCTGGTTCAACACTTTATATGGTATTATATGGTTTGATGATTTTATTCTTTACTTATTTCTATACTGCTATTACCTTTAATCCTGAAGAAGTAGCAGATAATATGAAAAAATATGGTGGTTTTATTCCTGGAATTAGACCTGGAAGACCAACTATTAATTATTTAGATAAAGTATTAATGAGAGTTACACTTGCAGGAGCTGTATTCTTAACAATAGTTGCATTACTTCCTTTTGCAATGCAGCCATTAACAGGTGTAACAATTAGTTTTGGAGGTACATCCTTAATAATTATGGTAGGTGTAGCTTTAAAAACTATGGAACAGATCGAATCACATCTCCTGATGAGACACTATGAAGGTTTCATGAAATAAAAAGGAGGAAATAAAATGGATATGATTTTACTGGGTTTACCTGGTGTAGGTAAGGGAACTCAGGCAAAAAAATTAGAAAACGAACTTGAAATTCCTCACATTGCTACTGGAGATATTTTTAGAAAGGCAATAAAAAATAAAACTCCTTTAGGAAAAAAAGCTAAGTCATTCATTGATGCTGGTGAATTAGTACCGGATGAAGTAACAATAGGGATTGTTGAAGAAAGATTGACAGAATCCGATTGTGAAAATGGATTTATCTTAGATGGATTTCCCCGCACAATTGCACAGGCTGAGGCTTTAGATCAAATCTTAGCAGGGCAGAATAGAGAGCTTGATTTAGTTATTTATCTGCAGGCTGAAATTGATGTTTTAGTTGAACGGCTAGCAGGCCGCAGAGTTTGTGTTGATTGTGGTGCTACCTATCATGTTAAAAATGATCCACCTCAAGTTGAAGGTGTTTGTGATAAGTGTGGTGGCGAAGTTATTCAACGCAGTGATGATCAGGAAGATACAGTTAAGAAAAGAATTGAAGTTAATAAAGATAAGACTGCTAAACTTGCAGATTATTATCAGAATAAAGGAATACTGCATGAGGTTCAAAGCACCGGTGGAATTGATAAAGTGCAGAAAAGACTTTTGAAGTTAATTGAGGAGAATAAATAATGATTATCTTGAAATCAAGGCGTGAAATTGATATAATGCGTGAAGCAAACCAAATTGTTG
>QBLP01000412.1 GCA_003070825.1 Halanaerobium sp.
GCGTCTTTTTATGGATTATATCAGCACTTTTATTTAAATATGAGAAGAGTGGAAAGTTTTTCTTTTTCTCTTTCCTGGGGTAATTTTACTGCAGTACTTTCAATATTTATTTTAATCTACATAATATGGAGTGATGTCTCTAAAAAAATTAAAATACTATTAGGTTTATTTGAATTAGTTTTATTAGTCAACTTAATTTTTACTCAATCTAGAGGTGCATGGTTAGGTTTTTTAACAGCCCTTGTTATTTTAGGTTTTCTAAAAGGAAAGAAATTTTTATTTATATCTCTTATAATTATTTTGGTTATTTTTATGTTTTTGCCTAATAATTATACAAGTAGATTTATGAGTAGTTTTGATATAGAATATGATTTGAAAACGAATAGATCAAATTCGGTTAGAATTGCTTTGTGGCATACTTCGTTAGAAATGCTAAAAGATAATCCTATAAATGGAGTTGGCTATGATAATTATAGGGATGCTTATTTAAAACAATATAAAGTAAAAGGTGTGAGGGCATTTGGACATGCTCATAATAATTTATTAAATTTTGCAGCGGAAATGGGTATTTTAGGTTTGTCTTCATTTATTTATTTAATGTACATAATTTTAAAAAAGTTAATTATTTATTATAAATCAGAAGAAAAATTAGAATTAAAATTATTTCATTTTGGTAGTATATTTTTATTTGTGATTTATCATGTACAGGGGTTAACTCAATATAATTTTGGTGATACAGAAACATTATATCTATTCTTTTTTGTTATTGCTCTTAATGTCATAATACATAATAATTTAACAGGTGGTAGAAAGCATTGATAGTGATAAAATAAAAATTATTGATACAGTCTGGAAGGAAGAAGACTTTGTAAACGGCAGAGTAAATGCTATTCAAACTAATATTGCTTTAAATGCCTGTGAGGGGGACTGGTGTTTTTATGTTCAGGCTGATGAAGTTGTTCATGAAAAATATTTACCAGTTATTAAAGATAGATGTATTGAACTTCAAAATGACGATGAAATTGAAGGCTTAGTTTTTGATTATAGACACTTTTGGGGTGATTATGATCATTATCAAATCAGTCATGGTTGGTACAAAAGAGAAGTCCGAGTTATAAAAAACAATTTGGAGATTGAATCAAATAATAGTGCTCAGGGTTTTAGAAGAAATGGAGAAAGAATAAAAGCTGCACATGCAAATGCAGAAATTTTTCACTATGGCTGGGTCAGGCCACCTAAGTATATGCAGAATAAAAGTAAAGCTTTAAATACAGTTCATTGGGGAAAAGAAAAGGCAAAAGAAATTTATAAAACTAAGCCTGATGAATTTGATTATGGTCCATTAGATCAATTACCTGTATATAGAGGGACCCACCCAGAAGTTATGCAGGACTGGATAGCCAAAATGGATTGGAAAGATAAATTACAGTATAGCGGTGAACCTGACCCTGGAAGAGAATTACATAAACATGAAAAACTAAAAACTAAAATAATAACTGCAATAGAACAAAAACTGGAGCGTCAATTTGGAGGTAAGGTTTATTTAAGTGGTCATAGGAATTATAAATTGATTGGAAATAAATAATATTTAGGGGGAGAGAAATGGATAAAAATTACAAACTGGCTTTTCTTTTTATGGTCTGAACAATACTGTTTAAGCCCTCTAATATCCCATTGTTAATACGGCTTTCAATATAGTTCATTATCCCCTGCCAGTGTCTATTAATAAATTGACCTATTTCAACCATTGGTTCCAGCTGGCTGTGAATCGCCCGGAGATACCATTTCTGCAGGTAACTTGCTGCTGTTATGAGATCATCTATATTCCAGAATTCCTGCAAAGATAATCTAATCATTGCGTTTTACCTGATCAGCAGCCCTATTTACAGCTTTCATGACCAGGTGATTTTTTACCGCATTCAGGGCCGGTAATATTTTAGTTAAAGATTTTAAAAACAGTTCTGAACTATATTACATAGATTTGAATCGAGCTAGAATTAAAGCGGAACCTTCAGAAAAGAATAAAATTGATGATATAAAAAGACTTAAATT